>DASPTO010000055.1:0-2381 GCA_035623375.1 Thermoplasmata archaeon | reverse complement strand
CGCCGCGCTCGAGCGCGAAACGCGCTATAAAGGTTCGGGAGGCGGCCGACGCGAACGCTCCTACCGCCTGGCGTGCGAGAACGAGCGCGCGGTCCCAGAACGGCCGGTCCGCATGCCGTCGCTGGGCGCCGAATGGCGGGTTCATGAGCACGAGGTCCGACGGACGGTCCCAGCGGTTCACGTCCAGCGCGTGGAACGCAACCGACGCGCCCGCGGTCCGCGCGGCGGTGCGTGCTACCGGAAGGAGGGAATCGTCGACCTCCACCCCGACCACGGGAGTGGCACCCAGGAGGGCGGCTGCGATGGCAATGCGCCCGGTCCCGCACCCGAGGTCTAGGACGGAACGGCCCGAAACGCCCACACGCCGGTCCACGGCCATCACGAGGTCTACGGCCGCTTCCGCGGGCGTCCCGACCTGTTCCCGCGAGGCGTCGGGTCGAGCCGGCAGCGGCACGGCTTGGATGCGGCGCAGAAGCTCATCCCGACGCACGTGACGGGACGCACGCCGGAAGAGAATACGCTAGCCCGCTGCCCCGAAGAGTGCGGGGAGCCGGATTTGAACCGGCGAACGCCTACGCGGCGGGATCTCTTCGGCGTCGAACGCCGTTTAAGTCCCGCGCCGTTGGCCAGGCTTGGCTATCCCCGCGTCCCTATCGGGCAGCGGGTGCGACGGGAGCCTCTTCCTTCGCCGCTCGGGGAGCCTTCTTGACGGAGACCCTTCGCGGGAAGTACTTCAGGAGGACCACGTCGTTGACCGCGGAGACCCATCGATACGGGACGTTGGTGGGTCGGGAGTCCTCCACTAACATCGGGCTGGTCTCGTCCACGTAGAGGCCGTCGATTTTCGCCGCCTCGACGTCCACCACCACGTTGTCGACCTCTCCGAGCAAGCGTCCTTCCGGCGTGTAGACCTGTCGCCCCAACAGTTCCGTCATCTCGACCAGCATGGCCAGCAACCGTCGCCGAGCGACGGGAGGCGACCTTCTTATGTCTTTGGGCCGAGAAGAACCCGCCGGGAGCCAAGGGGCGAACGCCGGTTCAGTCTCCGTTGGACGAGGACGGAGCGGCCTCCTGCCGGACCTGGGACTTGTACATGTGGAGGAGTTCTTCCGACGTGGTCGCCTCCGTCGCGTTCTTGTCGTCGCGGAACCGTCCGGTGAAGCGGGGGAAGCGGAGAGCAAGCCCGGCCCCTTCGCGGATTGCGCCCAGACACGCTCTGTGGATCGGGCTCAATGTGAGTTCCGCACCGCGAACCTCGAGCACGAGCTGTGGGCGGAACCACCGGTCGGGCACGAGCCCGGTTTCGACCTCCTTCGGCTTCTCGTCGGTCTCCCACTTGGCGAGCCGCTTCGGCATCTCCGCGAGCTGTTCGTCGTCGAACCCCGAACCAACCTTGCAGAAGCTTTCGAACCGGTCCCGCTTCGGGCTGTAGACCGCGAGGAGGAACGCCCCGTACCGACCCGCGCGTCGGCCCCGTCCGAGGAACGCGCCGACGACAACCCCATCGATCGAGTCCGAGAGGCCGGCAGTGTACTCGCGCTTGTACTTGATCCACCAGAACCCGCGTGCCCCCGCCCGGTACGAGCTCCCCGGAGCGAGCGACTTCGCCATCACGCCCTCGCCCCCGGCAGCGATCGCCTCGTCGAGGAACCGTTGCGCCTGACTCACGTCTGAGACGATCTTCTGGACGGCGAGTCGGACGTGTTCGGTCTCCGTGAGGGATTGTTCGAGTAGCGCCCGTCGTTCGGGGAACGACTTCTCGTAAACCGGCTTTCCGGCCAGGAGGAGCACATCGAACGCGAAGAGGCATACCGGGACCTCTGCGCGGACGCGGGCGAGGTCGTGCTTGCGGCCCCGGCGGCGGGAGACCTGCTGGAACGGCTGGATTTCGTCGGTGTCGGGGTCGACCGGCACGCACTCCCCTTCGATGATGGCCGGGGTCGCGCGAATGGCGCGAGAGAGGTCTTCCACCAGCTCGGGAAACTGGCTGCTGGTCTCCTCGAGCCGGCGGGAGAACAGCCGCACCGGACCCGAGCGGGGGATGTGCGCCTGGACCCGGAGGCCATCGTACTTGTACTCGAGCGCGGCCCGTCCGCCCATCCGTTCCAGCACCTCCGCGAGTGTCGGCTCTCGCTCCGCCAGCATCGGCCGGATCGGCCGTCCCACTTCGAGCGAGATCCCCGAGAGTTTGTCGACGCCCTGCTCGGCCAACACGTTCGCGACAAGTCCGAGGTCGCTCGAGAGGTTGAACGCGGCCTCGATCTTCGCACGTGTCGACTTCGAGCCGTCCCCGAACGCCTCGGCGAGTGCGTCCAAGATCGACATCTCGCGGACGCCGACCCGGAGCGTGCCGATCACGAACCGGACAATGAACTTCCCCT
>DASPTO010000054.1:0-4777 GCA_035623375.1 Thermoplasmata archaeon | reverse complement strand
GGTTCACTCCTCGCCGCGGCCCTCCTTCGCCGATTTCGCCGTATACATTCCAGCGCTCGGGAAACTTGTCTCCCCGGTGGGTCTGAAGATCGCTTCGGGCGATGCGATGGCCCGGTCCGGGGTAAGCCTGGCACGACGCCGGGCTTTTGCCGTGGGCTGGCTCTGGGGAGGCGTGGACCTCGCCCTGTTCGTCGTCCTTCTGATCCTCCTCGCCATTGCCGCAGGTCTGGTGGGCTCGCTGACCGGTTTGGGGGGAGGCGTCGTCGTCATTCCACTTCTCGTCATCTTCTTCGGGGCCTCGATCTCGGTCGCCATCGGGACCGGGTTCGTCACCATTCTCGCCACGTCTTCAGCGACCGGGGCGGCGTACGTTCGGGACCGGCTGAGCGACATCCGAATCGGGATGTTCCTCGAGATTGCCACGGTGCCGGGGGCGCTTATCGGCGCGACCGCGACCGTATTCCTGACGCACGCCAACCTTCAGTCGGCGCTTCTTATCGCGCTCGGCGCAGTCCTGTTCGCGATCATCCCGGGGAGCCTCGCGCGCCGTCATATCGAACTTCCACCCGACGTTCCCTCGGACGCTCGGGCTCAGCGCCTTGGACTTGCTGGCGAGTACCACGATGAAGCCCTCGGCCGGGAGGTCCCCTACCGGGCCGCCCGGACCTCCCCCGCGCTCGGTGTGATGTTCGGCGCCGGGGTCGTCTCGGGGATGTTCGGGATCGGCGGCGGAGTGTTCAAAGTGCTCGCCCTCGAACGGTTCCTGAACCTACCGATGAAGGTCGCCACCGCCACCAGCAACTTCATGATCGGCGTCACGGCTGCGGCCGGCGCAGGCGTGATGCTTTCGGCAGGCTACGTGAACCCGATCGTCGCGGCGCCGGTTGCGATCGGGACCTCCCTCGGAGCGTACGTCGGAAGTCGTCTGCTACCGGGACTTCGAAACCGGACCGTACGCCTTCTCTTCCTGCCCGTGATCGCGGCGCTCGCCATCGAGATGGTACTGAGGGGGTTCGGACTCCCGTGAGCGCGGCAGAGCTCTCAGAGCCAGGGCGCACTTCGGGGAGCGTCCGGTCTCTTCCGTCGGAGGCGTATGTCCGGATGACGTACGTTCTCCGACTCGGCCTGGGCCTCGCGCTCGTGGTCCTGGCGGGAGGCATCATCGCCTACATCGTGGAGAACCCCGGAGTCTCGTCGTCCACCGTCCTCTCGTCCAATCCGATTCTAGGATACCTGAGCTTTCCCGGACTTGCCTCGGGGCTCGCGTCGGGCTCGGTCGGTGCGATCCTGACGCTCGGGTTGATCGTCCTCGTGGCGACGCCGATCGTGCGGGTGGTCTCCGGGATGTACTACTTCCGCAAGGGGGGCGAGAGAGAAATGACGGCGATCTCGTTCACGGTCCTCGTCCTCCTCTTGCTCGGGCTCCTCGTCATCGGGCCGTACATCCGCTGAGACCCGCACCCCTGTGTCGGGAAGGTCAACGGGCCGGACCGGTTTCCTCGAGAACCTTTCGGACCGCGGAGAGCCCGGTATCGGCTAGGGAACGCGCTCGCTCGGGGTCCTTCGAGGAGGCGAAGACGCGGAAGAGCGGCTCGGTCCCCGACGGTCGAAGGAGGACCCAACCCCCCGGGAAGTAGGCCTTCACTCCGTCGATCGTGACCACCCGTTCCGCTTCTTGCGAGAACCGCTCGACGAGACTCGCGGTCACCTGGTCGCGCAGCTCGGTCGGGCACGCGACCTTCTCTTTTACGAGCGCGTAGCGGGGGACATCCTTCAGCAGGGTCGCGAGGTCCGACTCCCGTCGTGCGAGCAAGTCGAGCATCGCAGCGAGGCTCATGGCTCCGTCACGAGCGAACTGGAAGGACGGGAAGATGAGGCCCCCGTTGTCCTCCCCTCCGAAGACGGCACGGCGAGCGAGCATCTCGCGCGTTACCGTGGGCGAGCCGATTCGAGTATACACGACCGTGCCTCCGAGCGGCCGAACGGCATCCTCCACCGACTGCGGCGCGGACACGGGAACCACGACCACACCCCCATGGGCGCGCTCGACGGCGTCCCGGGCGAAGAGCGCCAGGGTCTCTTCCCCCCCGACGTACCGACCAGAGGCATCGACGAAGATCGCTCGATCTGCATCCCCGTCGTGGGCGACTCCCAGCTCCGCCCCGGCGGCCGGGACGGTTTTCTGTAGGTCGATTAGGTTGGCCGGCGTCGGTTCGGAGAGATGTCCCGGGAACGTGCCGTCGACATGTGCGTTCATGGTGACGGCACGGCAGTTCAGGCGGCGTACGAGAACGGTGCTCGTCGGGACGGAGGCTCCGTTGCCGCAGTCGAGCACGACCGAGAACCGGCGCGCGGAGATCCGAGGGACATCGACCTGACCAAGGATCCCCTCGACGTAGCGCCGGGCACCAGCGCCGTCGCGAACCACCTCGCCGACCCGGGCAAAATCCACGAGCGATGCCGTCCCGCTTTCCATCGCCGACTCTATCCGCTCCTCGACCTCGCGCTCCACCTCGAGCCCGTCGCTCGCGATGCACTTGAGGCCGTTGAACTCGGGAGGGTTGTGCGACGCGGTGATGACCACGCCGAAGTCCCCTCCCACGCGAGGCACGTTGTACTGGATCGCGGGGGTAGGCAGGAGTCCCACTTCGGTGACCTTGTGGCCGGCCAATATCAGAGACGAACCCACAATCCGTGCGAACGCGGGACTCGACGTTCGGCCGTCCCATCCCACGACGACGTTCGAACCCGGCGGCAGGATCGAACCAATGGCGTCGGCTGCCCGAGTCACGAACGCCGGGGTGAACCTCTCGCCGACAACCTCTCGGATGCCGTTGGTTCCGAACCATCGCGCCGGCATGTCCTCTGCGCGGCACTTCCGCCTCTGTATATGAGTGGCAAGGGTTATTCCGGCGCCGGTCTCCGAGGGAGCGTGACGTCGCCCCGTTGGTTGGCGGACGAGATGGTTGGCCGACTCGCCCGGTACCTCCGGTTCGTGGGCTGCGACACCGTCTACGCCCGGGGCGTGAGCGACGACGAGATTATCCTCCAGGCCCGCAGGGAACGTCGCGTGGTCGTGACCCGCGACCGCCGTCTCGCGGAACGAGCCGACCATGCCCTCCTTCTTCGAAGCCCGTTCCTCGCTGAGCAGTGGCGTGCCGTCCGCGACGCCTATCCGGAGCTTCCCACTGAGCCCCGCTTTGAGAGATGCACAAAATGCAACGGGCTGCTCGAACGGGTGGAAAATGAGGCCACGGACCCTCGCGCCCCGGGCGTCCCCTGGGACCGCGTTCGCGCCGGACTACCGTTGTACCGCTGCGCGGCCTGCTCCCACTACTACTGGGAGGGAACTCACACCGCAAACGTCCGAGCTCGGCTCAAGAGCTGGACCGCAGGGACTCCTCCATGATCCTAGGATTCGTTGAGGTCTCCCACGAGAGTGCGGCGCTGGCAGAGGCAGAAGCGATCTCGGCGGCGGAAGCGCTCGGCGGACGAGGGGTGAGCGCCGGTCTTCCGATTCCGGGCCTCGTGGCCGTCGAGGTTCCCTACGTAGCAGCCTTGGCTGAGCTCGGGGGACGGCTCGCCCTCGCCCGTCGTTGCCTCACGGCGCTCCCGACCCCCGACGGTCCGGTCGAGGCATGCCGTCGCGAAGGGGCGAGTGGCGGTTCGGCAGCGTTCCGTCGGATCGGACGACCGTCGGGGGGCGACCGGGACGAAGAAGTGCTCGACTGTGGCCGGGCGTTCAAGTCGACCGGGGGCGCCATCGACCTCGAACGCCCGTCACGACGATTCTGGCTCGCTCGGGGAACGGACGGACATCGATTCCTCTTGCAGGAGATCGCCGCGGTCGACCGGCGCGCCGCGTCGCGACGTCGAATGCCGCTGCTCCCCTTCCGTCGTCCCATCAGTCTTCCCCCGCGTCTGGCGCGGGCGGCGGTCAACCTGGCCCGCGTCACCCCCGCGGACCGAGTCCTCGACCCGTTCCTCGGAACGGGCGCGTTGCTCGCCGAGGCGGGGCTCCTCGGCAGCCGACTCTACGGGATCGACCGAGACCCGGACATGGTCCGGGGCGCGCTCCAGAACCTCACGTACCTTGGCGTGGCCGCGGACGAACTTGTCGTGGGCGACGCTCGGTCGGTCGACTTCGCGGACTCGGGACAAACGTTCCAGGCGATCGTGACCGACCCTCCTTACGGGCGGTCCTCGAGCACCGGTGGGGAGGCGTCCGCAGAGCTGACCGAACGAGTCCTCGAGCGATGGTGCCAGCGCCTCGAGCCGGAGGGACGAATGGTCGCGATCGTTCCGGCGGGGGGTCGTCCCCTCGACCTCCCCGGGACGTTGCGGTTTCGGATTCCGGTCCGTGTCCACCGGAGTCTGACGCGCGAGTTCCGGGTCTACGAGCACGCCGGGGTCAAGCGAAGCTCGTCGCCACGCTCGTAGAGGCGCTTCCGCCGCCCGAGGTCGACTGCGGAGGGCAGATCATGTTGGCGACGAACGAGAGACCGACCCCGACCGCGGGCACGCTGTTCGTGAGGACCACGTAGATCGTCGCCGAATGGCTTCCTGTGGCGTTGATCGTCACGTAGTCGTTCTGGGGGACGGAGACCGACCCTCCCGAGAGCGAGACCACCTTGCCGTTCGGCAGGTAGAACGTCCAGTTGGCCGACGCTTGCCAGTTGGCGAGCGAGGGACCGGACAGACGCGCCGTTCCGTTCGCGGTCTGCGTTGTCACATTGGATATTGACGCAACGAACAGGAAGCCGTGGACCACCGGGTC
>DASPTO010000053.1:0-6012 GCA_035623375.1 Thermoplasmata archaeon | reverse complement strand
GCCCTCCGTCGAGGAAAAGGCCCCGGTGGTCGTCCCCCCCGTGCCGGCCGGGCCGTCCCCGCCCGCGCGCACCGAGGCGTCCAGCGCCAGTCTCGCCCCACCGCCGCTCCCGGACCGACCCATCCCACCGCCGAGCCCGCCCATCTCCTCGGGCACTGACGCTCTCTCGAAGTGCTTCATCTGCGGCACTCCCCTGTCAGGGAAGACCTGCCCGACCTGCCACATGACCTGGGTGGAGTGACCGTCAGGGCCATCGGGCGCCCTCGAGCTTTTGAGGCAGGGCCGCTCCCCGTCCCCGACACCATGAGTTCTACCACCGTTCCGAAGGACGGGTTCGACGCCCTCGAACGGGAGATCATTGACCACCTGTTCCGGCTGCAGCCGTCGTACGCGGTCGGGCTCGGCCTTCACGAGTACGACGGACGCCTACCGGACCTGTCGAAAGCCGCGACCGACGCGTGGATGCGAGCCGCGGACGAGCTCCTCGTGCGCCTTTCGGCCGTTCCACGAGAGTCGTTGCTTCCCCCGCCGCGTCGCACGGACGCCCTCCTCCTGAAGCTCCTGCTCGAGAGCCCTCTCTTCGACCTCCGGTCGGTCTCCGACCTCGAGCGAAACCCAATGAATTACCTCGGACTGGCCTCTCTGACCGCGTACCTTGCCCGCGACTACGCCCCGGCGGGGAAGCGCGTCGAAGCGATCGTCGGGACGCTCGCGGGGGTTCCCCGGGTGCTCCGCGACGGTCGGGACCGGTTGCGGTCTCCCCTCCCTCGGCCGTTCGTCGACCTCTCCCTCTCGATCGGGAGCGGTCTCCCCTCGCACTTCGCCGAGGCAGAGCAGTTCGCAGCGGGCGTTCACCTCGCGGACGAGGTGAGGCCGGCTCGCGTCGAAGCCGAGGCCGCTGTCGGTGAGTTCCTAGCGTGGCTCCGAGGCGTGGAACTTCCCCGGGCGACGCCCGACTTCGCGCTTGGCCCGGCTCGCTTCCAGCGGCTCCTTTACGTGCGAGAAGGGATCGAGGAACCGTTCGAGGAGCTCCGTCGCGCCGGATCGGTCGACCTCGCTCGCAATCAGAAACGCCTCGAGGAGATCGCGCGGAAGGAGAACCGAACGGTGGACCAGCTCCTTTCCGAGATCGGCGAATCTCGTTCCACGGCGGCCGAGCTGATTCCGACGGCCCGCTCGTTCGTCGAGGAGACGCGACGGTTCGTCGAGGAGCATCGCCTTGTCACCATCCCTCCCGAGGCCCGGTGCCGGGTCGAGGAGACGCCGGTCTGGGGGCGCGCGCTCTCGACGGCGAGCATGAACCCTCCCGGACCGTTCGACCAGACGTCTCCCGAGGGGGTGTACTACGTCACCCCGGTCGACCCGAAGTGGACCGAGAAGCAGCAAGAGGAGTGGCTCCGTTCGCTCAACCGGCCGATCCTGAGGAACACGACCGTCCACGAGGTCTACCCGGGGCACTACCTACAGTTCCTCCACTTCCGACGGGCGTCGGGGAGCCTCGCGCGGAAGGTCTACCTCTCCCCGTCGTTCGTCGAAGGCTGGGCGCACTACACCGAGCAGCTCGCAGTCGAGAACGGTCTCGGCCGAGAGAGCCCGCTCGCGGAGGTCGCTCAGATTCACGACGCGCTCCTTCGGAACGTGCGGCTGCTGGTCGCGATCGGACTCCACACGGGCGGGATGACGCTCGAGACCGCGACCGAGCTCTTCCAGAAGGAGGCGCACATGGAGCGCCTGCCCGCGGAGCGAGAGGCGATCCGGGGGACGTTCAACCCCGAGTACTTCTGCTACACCCTCGGAAAGCTCGCGATCCTGAAGGCCCGGTCCAGGGTTCTGGCGACAGCGTTCGGAGGGGACCTTCGCTCGTTCCACGACACGCTGCTTGGCCTTGGCTGCCCGCCGGTCGGACTCCTCGAAGCCCTGCTCACCGGCTCGCAGGCATCCTGAGGGTCCCGTCGCCCCATCGCAAGGAACGAAGCCTCCGAACCGGGCCGAGAGGAAGTTCTCTGGCATCCCGGTTACTTGGTGTCTGTACGGTGGTAACCCTCGTACGGGGTTCGTGAGGGGTTTAAGCGGGCGGGACACCGTCGCGGGAGCATGAGCGACAGATCCCTTCCCGAGAAGTCCCAGGACCCGCTTCGAATCGGAATCATCGTCGGAAGCACGCGCCCCGGTCGGAGCGGAGAGGCGGTGGCCCGATGGGCGATCGAGATCGCGAAGAAGAGGAAGGATGCGGAGTTCGAACTGGTCGACCTCCAGGAGTACTCTCTCCCGCTCCTCGATGTCCCCATTCCGCCGTCGGTGGGCCGGCCTCCTCCCGCCCACGCCCAGGGATGGGCCGAGAAGGTCGCTTCCCTCGACGCGTTCGTCTTCGTGACCCCCGAGTACAATCACAGCACCTCGGGTGCCCTCAAGAACGCCATCGACTACCTCTACAAGGAGTGGAACAACAAGGCCGCCGGGTTCGTGAGCTACGGGAGCGCGGGTGGAGTCCGCGCCGTCGAGCACCTCCGCCTGATCATGGCCGAGCTCCAGGTCGCGACCGTGCGAGCCCAGGCTTGGTTCACGTTTTCCCAGGACTTCGAGAACTACACGAAGTTCCAGCCGTCCGCGGGCAAGGAGCAATCGGTGACCGCCATGCTCGACCAGCTCGTTTCCTGGGGACGGGCGCTCAAGACCGTCCGCGTGTCGGATCAGATGCCGCACTCGTCGTAATCGGGGAGCGAGACCCCCGGCGGCACCCGCAGTACGACCGGGTCGCTACCGCTCGATCAGGGAGAAGCTTTCCGGCGCGTACCGCTCCCCGGCAACCTGTCCCTGGGAGACCACCGACTCGATTTGGTGCCGGTCGGAGGCGGAGAGTGAGATCTCCACTGCAGCCACGTTCTCCTCGAGGTACTTCACTCGCTTCGTGCCAGGAATCGGCACGATGTCGTCCCCTTGAGAAAGCACCCAGGCCAGCGCGAGCTGCGCCGGGGTACACCCCTTCCCCCGAGCGATCTCGGCCAATCGGTCGACCAGCCGGAGGTTCGCGTCGAGGTTCTTCCCCTGGAACCGGGGGAGCCCACGTCGAAAGTCGTTGTCCGGCAACCCCTCGAGGCTCCGGACGTTGCCCGAGAAGAATCCACGGCCGAGCGGGCTGAACGGAACGAACCCGACGCCGAGCTCGCGGCAGGCCGGGAGGACCACGGTCTCGGGGTCGCGCGTCCAGAGCGAGTATTCGCTCTGGACCGCGATGATCGGATGAACGGCCGAAGCTCGGTGGAGCGTGCGGCCGTTGACTTCGGAGAGGCCCAGGTATCGGACCTTTCCCTCGTCGACTAGCTTCGCCATCGCACGAACGCTCTCTTCGATCGGAGTGCGCGGGTCGACCCGGTGGAGGTAGTAGAGGTCGATCGTCCGGACGCCGAGTCGTCGGAGGCTCGCGTCGCACGCTGCCCGGATATGGTCGGGACTCCCGTCGACGCCCCCGGGCCGTCCGTCGGAGCCGGGGACGAACCCGCATTTGGTCGCGAGGAATACCTCGTTCCGTCGTTCCCGGATCGCGCGTCCGACGAGCTCTTCGTTCGTGAAGGGGCCGTAGACGTCCGCGGTATCGAGAAAGTTGAGCCCGAGGTCGAGGGCCCGGTGGATCGTCGCGATCCCGCCCGGTTCGTCCGGCGACCCGTACGACTGGGAGATCCCCATGCATCCGAGCCCGATCGCGGAGACGACCGGACCGTTGCGGCCGAGCCGACGCGTCTTCATGGGGCGGGTAATGGCCCTGGCTATTTCATCGCCGTCGTGGACCGCCCGGGTCACGGCGGTCGAGGAGCGGAGGGCGGCCACATCGACTCTGGCACCTCGACGGTGACGACCTCGCCGCGGACCGTGACCTCTCCTCCCGCCGACACGGTGACCTCGATGATCACCTTCCGGCCCGAGATCGATTTCACGTGACCACGGACGAGGAGCTCCGGGCCGAGCGGGGTCGGCCGAAGGTAGTCGACCCGGAGGGACGCGGTGACGAACCGATGCGGTGGGGAGGTGTCCATCTCCCGGTTCTCCGCCCGGTAGGCGGCCCACGCGGCCGTCCCCGTGGCCGTACAGTCCACGAGCGAGGCGAGGAGGCCACCGTTCACGAACCCCGGGATTGCCATGTGGTACGGTTGGGGAGTGTACCGCGTCTCGGTCGTGTCACCGGTCGGGAACGTCCGCCAACGGTAGCCGTTCTCGTTGAGCCGACCGCAGCCGAAGCATCGCGCGAACTCCTCCGGATAGTAGTCCTGGATCGCCTTCATGGACTCCTGCTCGAGAAGTGGGGAGCGAGATGAACTGTTCGTGGAGTCCTCGTTCGCGAAACAGCGCTCGGCCCGTCGACGACCGAGCGCTCCCTACCGCCCGTCCCCCGAACGTACTGTGGGTACCGGCTCTCCGACTACGGCAGATGGCGAAGCCGCCGGGACGGGAGAGGGAGCCTCGAGGCGACTCCCGTCGGCCTGGAACCGATAGTTCCGGAGGCCCAGGGAGAGGACGAACCCGACCACCGCCACGGCCGCGGTGATTTCGAACAGGAGGACGAACCCCGTGACCGTCGGGACGGCACGGTAGACCAGACCGAACGGCGTCTTGCCGACCACGACCAAGGTCGTGAAGCTCGCGGTCACGGCGGCGGCGAGCACCGGACCGATGGCGCTCCCGAGGTTCCGGAGCGTCTGGTTCATCCCCATCTGGATCCCGAGCTCGTCCGACGGAACGGAGAGGACGATGATGTTCGACATCGCGATGAGTACCCCGACGTTGCCGACCATCGTCGGGATGACGAACACCTCAAGCTCGAAGATCGTCCCGTGGAGGTAGACGAGCCCGAGGGCGCCCAGGCCCATCATCGCGAAACCCGCCAGCATGACGGGGCGCGGACCTTGGGCGGCGACCCAGTACCCCCACACGGGGGCGAACGCGAGCATCCCGAGCGTTACGGGAAGTCCGATGAGCCCCAGCTGGAACTCGTTGAGCCCGAAGCCGGGAGAAACGGGGTCCTCGATCAGGATCGTGAGCGTCACGAACACGAGGAACATCCCGAGGCCGACGATCACTCCGTTCACGTTGGAGACCCAGATGTTCCGCTCTCGGAAGGCTCGGAAGGAGAGCACGGGGGCGGCCGACCGAGGTTCCCAGTAGAGGAAGAAGGCGACCCCGAGGGCCGCGAGGAGGAAGAACTCGGGAACGCCCCACGGAATCCCAGCATAGGAGACGGCCCGGAAGTTCGCCCATCCCCAGTAGACCCCCTCCGTGAGCCCGAACAAAGCCATCGCGAGGGCAAAGCCAAGGCTCGTGATCCCGGGGAGGTCGACCGGTGTGGGGGTAAGATGGGGCGACTCCCGCAGGAAGAAGTAGGCGAGAACGACGAGCGCGATGGCGACCGGGGTGATCGTGTGAAACGTGATCTGCCAGCCGAACTGGTACGCTAGGTACCCGCCTCCGACAAGTCCGAGGGACGCGCCGCCCGCGAACATCCCCGAGACGATTCCCTGCGCCTGACCGACCCGCTGGGCGGGGAACACCTCGGGCATCATCGCGAAGGCGAGCGGGAACATCCCCATCCCCAGCCCTTGGAACGCCCGAACGCCGATCAGGAGGTAGATCTGGTTCGAGCGTGGGACGCCGAGAGCGTCGCCGAAGTTCGGCACGAAGCCGGCGACCGCCACCGCGGCCGCGTAGCACGACATCACGACGAGTAGGATCCGTTTCTTTCCGTACTTGTCCCCGAGCTTTCCGAACACCGGGGTCGCGACCGTCCCGACGAGCAGGTACGCAGAGACGATCCAGACGACCGTGGTGGTAGCTGGGTTGTCGAAGAAGGAGGTAAACGACCGGAACGCGGGGAGGACCATCGTTTCGACGTACGTGACCATCAGGGCCATTCCTGCGAGGACCGTCAGGACGGCGGCGGCTGCCCGCGAGTCGTACAAGGTCCCGGCCGCGGTCCGCGACGAGTTCCGGGCTCCCGAAGCCATCGTCTCGACGACCTGACAC
>DASPTO010000052.1:0-10625 GCA_035623375.1 Thermoplasmata archaeon | reverse complement strand
CCCGAGCCGGAGCGGGGGGAACCTCTCGACGTGTCGGGCGAGGCGAAGGTCGGCGTCTTCCTCTGCGATTGCGGAAGCAACATTGCGGGCGTGGTCGAAGTTCCCAAGGTCGTCGAGTACGCCCGGACGATCCCCGGGGTCGCCCACGCCGAGGAGGTGCGGTTCGCCTGTGCCGGCAACACTCAGACCGACATGGCGAAACGGATCCGGGAGAAAGGGCTCACACGGCTCGTGGTCGGGGCGTGTTCTCCGAAGACGCACGAAGGGACGTTCAAGCGGGTCTGCCTTCGGGCGGGACTCAACCCGTATCTCCTCGAGATGTCGAACATCCGGAACCAGGATTCCTGGGTCCACAAGTCGGACCGCCTGTCCGCGACCGCGAAGGCGCAGGACATGGTCCGCATGGCGGTGGAGAAGGCGTCTCTTCTCCAGCCGCTCGAAGCGTACGAGCAGCCGATGGTCCAGGCCGTGCTCGTGGTCGGCGGTGGACCGGCGGGCATGGCTTCAGCGACGAGTCTCGCCCGGCAGGGGTTCGAGACCCACCTCATCGAGAAGGAGCGCGAGGTCGGCGGTCACCTTCGCCACCTCGAGCGGGTCGAGCCCTCCGGAGCGGACGCGAAGGCGCTCCTCAGCGCGATGGTCCGGAACCTGGAGACCTCCGGCGCGAAGCTTCACCTCGGCACCGAGATCGCTCAGATCGACGGGCACGTCGGGAACTTCCGAGCGCGCCTCGGGTCCGGCGAGACGATCGACGCGGGGGTCGTGGTGCTCGCGATGGGAGCGAACGTGGTCCGGCCCCCGGACGACTACCCACTTCGGTCGGCGTACGACCTCGAGACCGTGACCAACCAGCGCCTCGAGGAGATGCTCTCCTGGGGGCGGGTCCCGGGACGGACGGTCACGCTCGTCTCGTGCATCGGCGCCCGCTCGGACGAGCGCGGGTGTTCTCGGTACTGTTGCAGCTCGATGGTGGGGCAAGCGCTTCGCTTGCGTCGGATGGGGAAGAAGGTCCGAGTCCTCTACCGTGACCTTCGGGCATACGCCCGGGGCGCCGAGGAGCTCTATCGGACCGCCGCCGAGGAGGGGGTCGCGTTCTTCCGGTACCCCGACGTAGCCGCCGAAAAGGCCATCCACGTCGTCCCGGGGGCGCTCCGGTTCCACGACGTTCTCCTCGACCGGGACATTGAGCTTCCCACCGACCTTCTCGTCCTCGTCTGCGGTCTCGTGCCCGAGGACCCCGCGGTCGCGAAGATGCTCAAGGTCTCCCGAAGCTCCGACGGCTTCCTGCTCGAGCGGCATCCGAAGCTCGGACCGGTCGAAGCCGGAAGCGCCGGGATCTTCCTCGCGGGGACGGCCCAGGGGCCGAAGGACCTCGGCGAGTCGATCCAGCAGGGGCTTGCCACGGCGGCCAAAGCCGCGTCCCTCCTCTCCCGCAGCACGATCGAGAAGGAACCCCTCTGCGCCGTCATCGACGAGACGACCTGCAACGGCTGCGGCCGGTGCGTCCGGGTCTGTCCGTTCGGCGCCCTCGAGCCGTACACGGTGGACGAGGGAGGAAAGAAGAGCAAGAAGGTCCGGGTGATCACGGCCGCATGCATGGGCTGCGGCACGTGCGCCGCGGACTGCTTCCGCGACTCGATCACGACACCGTTCTTCACGGACGAGCAGATCGAGGCGCAGATCGATGCAGCGCTCGCCGACGACCCTGCGTCGAAGGTCCTCGTCTTCGCCTGCAACTGGTGTTCCTACGCGGGGGCGGACCAGGCCGGCATCGAGAAGATCCAGTACCCGAGCAACGGCCGTATCATTCGGACGATGTGTTCCGGCCGCGTCTCCGACCGGTTCATCAAGCGGGCCTTCGAGAAGGGAGCCGGCGCCGTCCTGGTGACGGGATGCCATCCCGGCGATTGCCACTACATCAACGCGAACAGCTGGACCGAGAAGCGGTTCGAGATCTGGAGGAAGACCTTCGAGCGGAGAGGGATCGCTCCCGAGCGGTTCCAGCTCGAGTGGATCTCCGCCGCCGAGGGAAAGGAGTTCGCGGCGAAGATGAGGGAGATGGCGACGGTCCTGCGGGACCACGCGGCGGCGACGCCGCCTTCCGCGGAGGCAGTGAATGCCGGAAAGTGAGTCGCGACCCCTCGTCTGGAGCGACGAGCTCTGGGACGACCTTTTGCGGGACACGGACGCGGGCGTGTGCTACCAGTGCGGCACGTGCACGGCGACCTGCCCTCTTGCCGAGCGCGGTGCGCTCAACGTCCGCCAGTTGATCCGTCTCGGGGCGTTTGGCTCCGGGGTCCCGGGAAAGGCGGTCGACTCTCCCGGACTCTGGGCGTGCACGACGTGCGCTCAGTGCAACGTCGGCTGTCCACGAGGGGTGGACGTCGTCGAGGTCGTGCGCCACCTGCGCGGGCGCGCCTGGAAGCGGAACGAGGTCCCCGCAGGGCTTCGCCCGCTTCTCTGGGCCGAGTTCCAAGACGGGAACCCCTATCGGATGCCACCGTCGCAGCGGACGCAATGGATGCGGGGCCTCTCGGGTCCTGCCGCCGGCTCGTCGGACGGAGTGAGCACCGTGCTCTACGTCGGGTGCACGGCGAGCTACGACCCGCGTGCCCAACGGACGGCCCGGACGGTGGCCCGGCTCCTGTCGGCCGCCCAGGTCCCGTTCCGCCTCCTCGGAGAGAACGAGGTCTGCTGCGGGGAGACCCCGCGCGCGCTCGGCGCCCAGGGGTTGTTCCGCGACCTCTCGACCCGCGCGTCCGAATCGTTGCGGGCCGTGGGGGCGACCCGGGTGGTCACGATCTCTCCCCACTGCTTCGACGCTCTACGGGCGGGTCTCTCGAACGAGGTGGAGGTCGTCCACTATAGCCAGCTCCTGGACGAGCTCGTCTCGGGAGGGAAGCTGAAGGTCGGAGGGAACGCTCCGGGGGAGCTCACGTACCACGACCCATGCTACTTGGGCCGTCAGCACGGCGTCTACGACCCACCCCGTCGCCTCCTCGAATCGGCTGGTGCGAAGATCGTCGAGATGCCCCGGAACCGGCGGTGGGCCCTCTGCTGTGGCGGGGGAGGGGGGAACATGTGGCGAGAGTCCGAGTCGCAGGGCCGCTTGGCCGACGAGCGGGTCACCGAGGCCCGCACCACCGGCGCTTCGGTCCTCGCGACCGCGTGCCCGTTCTGCATCACGTGCTTCAACGGGACCGAGAGCGTCGGGTCGGGTCACCTCGATGTCGTGGACGTCGCAGAGGTCGTGGCTCGAGCCGCGGGGGTGCCGAGCGGATGAGCGATATCGGCGGCGTCTGGGTCTACGCCGAGAGGCGGATGGGTTCCGTCCGTCCGGTCAGTCTCGAGATCCTCGGTCGTGCGCGAGGAGTCGCGGACGCCTTGGGGGCGCGTCTCGTGGCCGTCACGGTCGGGGGAGGAGAGTCGGCTGTCCACGACCTCGCACGATACGGAGCGGACGAAGTCGTCGCCGTCGAGGAACCCTCGCTCCAGCGCTACGACACCCGGCTCTACACCGACCTCCTCGAACGAGAGGTTCGGAGCGCGAACCCTTCGGTCCTGCTCCTCGGAGCGACGAGGGACGGTCAGGACCTCGCGGGTCGATTGGCGGTCCGACTTCGAACGGGGCTGACCGCCCACGTCACGTCTCTCGCGGTCGACCCCGAGCAGCGGCTCATCGGCTGGGTTCCGGGGTTTGGAGGAGGGATCGAAGCAGGCATCGTCTGTCCGACACACCGACCCGCGATCGTGACCGTCCGCCCCGGCGTCTTCTCGATGCCGACTCCAGGACCTTCGGCCTCCGAGGTCCGCTGGGTCCGCCCGACTCTGGAGCCGAGCGACTTCGGAAGCCGCCAGGTCTCCTTCGTGCCGAAGGGGGCCGGTGTCGACCTCACGCGATCGGACGTCCTGGTCGTGGGAGGCCGCGGGACCGGCGGGGACTTTGACCGCCTCCAGAAGCTCGCCCACCGGCTCGGTGGCGAGGTCGGGGCGACCCGGGTCGCCACCGACTCCGGTTGGGTCGACCGGGAGCGGATGATCGGCCAGACCGGTGTCGTCACGCATCCGAAGGTCGCGGTTATCCTCGGCGCGAGCGGGGCCGTTCAGTTCACCGTCGGGATCGAGAAGGCGGGGTTCGTAATCGCCGTCAATCGGGACCCCGACGCCCCGATCTTTGACTCGGCGGACCTGGGACTCGTAGGCGACCTGGGTCCGATCGTCGACCGGCTCGTGGAGGAGCTCGGAGAGTCGTAGGATGCAGAGCGTCGTGTGCCTCAAGGTCGTTCCTCGACCCGAGGAGGTCCGCGTCGACCTCGAAACCAAGACGCTGAACCGGTCCGGAGTTCGGTCGGTGATCAACCCGGCCGACCTCTCCGCGCTCGAGATGGCCCTCGCTCTCCGGGACCAGCACGGGGGACGCGTGACCGTCCTCTCGATGGGACCCCCGAGCTTCGAGCCGTACCTGCGTGTCGCGATCGCGGTCGGAGCGGACGACGCGGTCCTTCTCTCCGACCGGGCGTTCGGCGGCGCCGACACGCTCGCGACCTCCTATACACTCTCCGAAGGGGTCCGCACGGTCGGAGGGGTCGACCTCGTCCTCTGCGGGGACGAATCCTCCGACGGCGGAACGAGCCAGGTTCCTCAGGGGATCGCGGAATGGCTCGGCTGCTCTCAGGCGACCTACGTCGACCGAGTCGAGCGCACCTCGGAGGGGATGCTGCGCGTCCGAAGGGTCCTCGAGGACGGCACCGAGACCCTCGAGCTTCCCTTCCCGGCGGTCGTCTCGGTCCTGGGCGGGACCGGAGAGCCCCGGTTCATCGACTACGACCGGTGGGCGATGGCGCAGCAGGCCACCGTCCGAGTCATCGACGCGGCCACGCTCGGTGCCGACCCGAAGTATCTCGGCCTCAAGGGCTCACCGACCGTTGTCGCCGGGCTCCGGGAAGTCCGGAAGCCCGGACGACGGCACGAGGTCGTGACGCTGGAGCCGGAGGCCGCCGCCGCCCGCTTGGCTCAGGAGCTGCGCCGGCTCGGCTTGGTCACCGATAAGGGGCCACCTGCGTCGACGTAGAACGGTTCCCAGTCCAGGCACCCGATTTATCGACGACGTCGGTCCTCCAGGGTAGAAGACAACGATTCTGGTCCGGGGCAAGACCGCGCCGGGTTAGGATTCATCGGCCTCCCCCGGACCTCCGTACCGCTCCGCTCCGACTGGCCACCTCCCTCCCGCAACCCACGTCGGTGCAGGACCACCCTACGCTCGTTCGATGAGGGGGCCGATCGGCGCGGAGAACGCCGGAACTTGACTGCGCGTGGAATTCCCGGAGGCCGTGCACGCGGGCGAACCCGCGGGATGGCAAGCGTGGACCGTGGACGAGCTTGAGTGCCCGTCCCCGAGCACGCTCAGCGCCACGTAGCTCGCGCCTCCAATTCCCACGACCACCACGGCCAGCACGGCGACGGCCGTCGCCACCGATAGACTTCCTCGACCTCGATCCAACTTGGCTCGTTCGCTCTTCATTTCCTCGGAACCTCCTTGGTTCGCTCCGAGGTTCCTAGGCTGGGATAGAGAGGAAATACCCTAGGAAATCGCGGCCGGCAGTCGAGATAAACACTACGGGATGGACCGCTCTCCCCCGCGAATTCCGCACGTCGGAATCTGGAACCGACTCCAGTCTAGAGGTCGCGAAGGATCCGGTCGATATCGTTCGCCGCCGCCTCGAGCTCCTTCGCGACCCGATTCGCGACCTTTCGGGCGGACTCCGACGGATGCTGGGCTGCGGTGTCGGCCTTCTGGATCGCTTGCTTCGCGAGCCTCGCGGTGGCTGCCGCAAGGTCCTGGGCGGCGCGGCGGGTAGCTTCGATTGCGTCCTTGAAGGATTCTTCCGGCGTATCCGGTCCCCCTGTGCCTCGAGTCGACAGCCCTATTTATGCGCGGGTCCCGCGCTACGTCCGGTCGTTCTGCGCCCCGAATGAAGGAGAACGCCCGCTCTCGAGGCAACCGTTATCCGGACCGTTCTTTTCGCTACGCATCGTGACGCGCAGATACAGATTCGTCTGGCTCGATGTGTTCTCGAAGACTCCGCTCGAGGGCAATCAGCTCGCCGTGTTCCCGGACGCGCGTGGGCTCTCCGACGATGAGATGCAGGCGATCGCCCGAGAGACGCACCTTTCCGAGACCACGTTCGTGTTCCCGGAGGACGAGAAGCTCGACCGTGAGCGCGGGTTCCGAACTCGGATCTTCGCAGTCTTCGGCGAGATGCCGTTCGCCGGCCACCCGACGCTCGGAACAGCCGCCGTCCTCAGCGAACGGACCGGGCTTTCCGAGGTCGCCCTTCGACTCCAGGTGGGGCGGATCCCGGTCCGGTTCACCGAGAGAGAAGGCGGAAGGTTCGGAGAGATGACTCAGGCCGAGCCCGTCGTCGGAACGACCCACGACCCGAAGTCGGTCGCGAGCGCGTTGGGAACGTCCGTCCACGAGCTGGACCTCACGGCCCCGATCCAAACGATCTCGACCGGCGTGCCGTTTGCGATCGTGCCGTTCCGTTCGCTCGAGAGCGTGAGCGGTCTTCGTCCCTCGTGGAAGTCGATGGAGGAGTACCTCATGACGACCGATGCGAAGTTCTTCTACCTCCTTTGTCGAGAGACGGTGGACCCCTCGGCCGCGGTGCACGCTCGAATGGTCTTTTCGGGCGGGGACGACCCGGCCACGGGAAGCGCGGCGGGCCCCGCGGTCGCCTGGATGGTGCTCCACGGATGGCACGACCCCGGTCGAACGGTCCAGCTCGAGCAAGGTACTGAGGTGCACCGGTCGAGTCACCTCTATTGCACGGCCGACCTCCACGAAGGTCGCCCGACGAATGTCCGTGTCGGAGGTTTCTCGGTCCCTGTTATCGAGGGGGAACTCGAGCTCTGACGGAAGACGCGTCCGTCACTCCTCTCGGAAAAGGTCCGTACTGAGATAGCGCAACCCAGAATCGACCATCAGGGTCACGACCGTTGCTCCCGGCCCGAGCTTTCGGGCGACCTCGAGAGCGGCCACGACGTTGGCCCCCGACGAAGTCCCGACGAACAATCCTTCCTCCTTCGCGAGCCGGCGGCTCATCGCTTGCGCATCGGTGGTGCTGACGGAACGGACCTCGTTCACGAGCCTCGGGTCCCAGAGCGGAGGAAGGTAGCCGATCCCGATTCCCTCGATATGGTGGGCGCCAGTCGGCCCGCCCGAGAGGACGGCCGACTCCGAGGGTTCCACCGCGACGATGCGGATCCCTGAATTGTGCTTCCAGAGGGCCTCCGTGGTCCCGTGGATCGAGTGCGCCGTTCCGACGGCCTGCACGAACGCGTCGACCGCGCCGTCAGTCTGTCGCCAGATCTCCTCTCCGAGAGGATGGTAGCCAGCGGCCCCGTCGCGGTTGCTGAGCTGGTTGCAGAACCAACGGCCGGGCTTCTCGGAAAGCCGCCGAGCGGTCTCGACCATCTCCCGGATCAACCTCTCGGTGATCTGGTGATTGACGCTCTTCACGTCCGTCACGTGCGCACCGAACGCCCGCATCGCGAGACGTTTCTCGTCACTGAACGCATCCGAGAACACGAGCTCGAGAGGATACCCCTTCGCGGCACACACGAAGGCGAGGGAAATCCCGGTGGTGCCGCCCGTGAACTCGACCACGGTCCCGCCAGGGCGGAGCCGCCCATCCCGCTCGGCCGCCTCGACCATCGCCTTCGCGACCCGGTCCTTCATGCTCCCAGTCGGGTTCGCGAACTCGAGCTTCACAAGGATGCGTGCGGACCCTTCCGGGACGACCTTGCGTAGCGGCACGAGAGGAGTGTTCCCGACCGCGTCGAGGATCGGCCGAGGTCCGTTCTTCATGTTCGGACGGACTACCCGAGCGCGCCTATTTGGTCGTGCCTTCCGCGGGTCGACCACGCTAGGATGGGAAATCGGAGTCGACCAAGCGCCCAAGTAGGGGGGAGCTGCTCGAGGAATCGATGCGAGTGCGTCGGGTCCTTCCGGGGGACGAGCTCGCTGTCCTCCACGCGGCTCATCTGTTTGACGAGAGCCCCGACCTCGCCGCGGTCCGCTCGTATCTCGCCGATGACCGCAATATCCTCCTGTTCGCCTTCGAGGGCAGCGAGGCGATCGGGTTCGTTCGGGGTACTGAGCTGTTGCAGCTCGCGACCCGCCGAAGGCAGATGTTTCTCTACGAAATTGCCGTCGATAAACCGTATCGTCGCCGCGGGGTCGGAACGACGCTCATCAAGGCCCTTCTCGACGACTGCCGGGAGCGCGGGTTCGAGGAGGTGTTTGTATTCACCGACCCCGGGAACGAGGCCGCGGTAGAACTCTATCGATCGACCGGAGCCCTCACGGAGACCCCTGCCGACCGAATGTTCGTCTACCTTCTTCACTCGGGGCTAGAGCCTCCGGTGTGACCCTAGGTCCTGTCCCGTCCCCGATCAGGGTTCCGTGGAGGGGACTGTGAGGCGCTGGAACCTGGGATATGGTGGGAGGACGATGATCAGCACTCCGGCAATCGTGCCGAGGATTGTCCCGACCCAGAACCCGCCTCCGAACCAGAGGTCTCCGGTCGCGATGAGGATGACCAGGGTCCCCATGTACGAGCGATACTGACCGAACGAGCGGTAGAATGCCGAGAGAAAGAAAAGCGCGAGACCCGCGACCGCAGAGATCGCTCCCGCGGCCGGATGGCTCACAGAATCGAACGGAAGTGCCACGGGATTGGTGGGGAGATAGAACCCCTCGCCGAGAAAGAGACCACCCGCGACCCATGCCAGGACGATCGCCTCTCCCCGGCCCGTCCATTGAGTGATGAGTCCTTGCATACCCCGTGCCGGTGATCCGATTCGGAGTCGACCCGACTCGACGCGGTTATCGGAACGCGAGGTCGGGATTTACGTTGCCTCACGACGAACGGCGTGTTCCCTGATTCGGTCCCGCTCCCCGGCGAGCGGCGCGACGCGATCACCGAGACCTCACGTTCGGGGATTCGGATGGCACCTCCCGACGCGAGAGGACGATAAAGTGACGTACTCTTCTGAGTCTCGTCCGCCGTTTCGCGAGAGCAGCGATGCCCAGACGTGACCGGTATGACATCGTCATCGTCGGCGCCGGCGCGATGGGTCTTGCCTCGGCGTATCACGTGGCCGAGGCGCTACCGGACCTCTCGGTCCTCGTGGTCGAAGCGCGCTCGGGGCCCGGCGAGGGCTCGATGGGCGCCAGCAACTCGATGGTCCGCGATGTGTTCAGTTCCCGCGACAACCAGATTCTCGCCCGGAACTCGATTGGTTTCTACCGGCACGTGATGTCTGAGCGCGAGGAGTTTCGGTCCCCGATCCCCCTCCTCGACCTCTACGGCTACCTTTGGATGCTTCCCGAGAACCTGCGTGAGGAATACGCAGCGCTGCTCGCTCGGAGCAATGGGACGGTCGACGCGGAGCCGGTCGACCTCTCCGGCCTTCGATCGTGTCCCGGGCTCAACCCCTCCCCGACCCGATGGTACGAGGGAGACGATGCCGCCCCTCCGCCCCCGATCACCGGCGGATTGTTCGGACGGAACTGCGGCGCTCTCGCTCCCGAAATGCTCGCCCAGTTCTACTACGAGGAAGCCAAGCGACGGGGGGTCGAGTTCGCATTCGATACCTGCGTGCAACGTCTCTCCTTCGAAGGTCGAGAGGAGATCCTCCTTCACGAGCCCTCGAAGCGACCGTTCGCGTTCCAGGAGCAGATGGCCGGCCGCCTCCGCATCTCGGAAGTCCACCTCGGGAACGGGAACTCTGTGAGGACGGACAGGGTCGTGGTCGCGGCCGGCGCGTGGGCCGAGCGGATCCTTCATCCGTTCGGTGTGGCGACGGGGTGCGCCCCGCGGGTCCAAATGAATTTCTCCGTGTCGGGACCGGGAGTTGCGGAGCTCCTTGCGTGGGAACCTCCGGTGCGACCCATCGACCGGGTCCAGGGCAAGGCCCGGTTCCCGTTCGTTATCCTTCCGACCGGCGCGACCTTGAAGCCGATCTTCCGTCAAACCCACCTCTGGGTCGGATGCGTCGATACCGTCGCTCACCCGATCGGCACGCGGGAGGACCCCGGGAAGGATGGTCGGCTCGACTACAACATGGCGGAGCTCGGCGAACGGGACGCCTTTGGGACCGATGTGTTGCCGGCCGTGACCCCGTACCTGCCACGGTTCGAGACGTCGGCGGTTCGCCTCGAGAACGCCTGGGGAGGGTACTACAACTTCAGCCCAGACGGTCTTCCCGTCCTCGCGGAGCAGCCGTATGGGGTACTCTTCGTGGGAGGGGACTCGGGAAGCGGCATCATGAAAGCCGACTCGCTCGGCCGTTTGGTGGCGGCCCGGTGCGAGGGGCAGACGGAGGTCCGACTCTTCTCCGGCGAGTCGTACCGGGTGGACCGGCTCTCGCTGACCCATCGGGATGTAGAGGAGGAAAAGATCATCCTCTAAGGGCGGGTGCTACGGAAACCAACGAGATCCCGTCGGTCATCTCTAAAGGCATGGCCTCATTGGGCTCGCCGTGACCGCTCCTGTTCCGAATCCCCAGCGCCGTGCGCAGTCCCGACAGAACAGCGGCCCGACGGAGGAGGGGGTTTC
>DASPTO010000051.1:0-6521 GCA_035623375.1 Thermoplasmata archaeon | reverse complement strand
CGAGGATTGCTTGCTCCGACGCGGTGAGAGGCTGACCCCGGAGTGCGCGGGCCGCGCCCTCGGAGAGTGCGACCACGAGCACGTCCCCTTCCTTGAGGTTCCTCCCCACGACGCCTCCGTCGATCGAAGCGGCCAGTTCGGTGCCTTCGGGAGCCTCGGAGACCGAATCCCCCTCCTTCTGGAGCGACTTGAGGACGCCGACCTCGGTTCCGTCCGGATGCATGAGGCGTACGCCTGGGCGGAGCGTCCCCCCTCGAACGCGGACCCCGACGATCGCCGGTTTGGAGGCGCGGAACACGAAGCCCGGCAGGATCTCGAGCTTCGCGGGATGCACGTGCTCGAGACGACGCTGAACCTCGAGCTGACGCTTCCGCTCGGTCCGCCACGCGTCGTACTCCTCGATGAGACGGTACATGACGTCCGCGCGGAAGATCCGGACGACCGAGGCCTCGCCTTCGGGGATCGCATCGGGAAGGACCGGGACGCCGAAGGCGAGGATGGCCCGATGGACCGGGTCCTTCACGTTCGCCATCCGCATCACGGTCGCGCGTCCGACCGGGCCGACGCCCGCCTCGTGGACTGGGATGCCATGTTCCCGGCATTCGAACGCGAGCGCCTCGAGGCCGCCGAGCGCGTCGGCGTAGATCGCGACGCCCGAGATCGCGACGTCCGCCACGGGCAGGCTCGCCCGCGCGAGTTCCTCCATGACGCGCGACTTCTCCTCCTCGGAGTGAACGACCTTGAGAAGACCGCCTGGCATAGCATCCTCAATCCCCGGAGCGGCGAGGTAGACGCCGGCAGCCGCCTGGACCTCGGACAGTGATTCGAGCCGAATCTGCTTGGACGTGCGTCCTTCCTTGAGAGGGACGGGGCGGTAGATCCCGCGGATTCGGGTCGCGAACGGTTCTTCGCGACCCGTGGCAACGATCTCGTCTCCGACCTTGAGCCGCCCCCGATAGATGATGACGTTCCCGACGGGTCCGACGCCCTTCTGGTCGCTGCGCTCGAGAATCGTCGCTTCACCACCGATCGTGATGAGCTCGAGCTCCTGTTCGAGGAACCGCTGCGAGAGCCCCACGAGCAGCGCGATCAGTTCCGGCACCCCGGTTCCGGTCTTGGCCGAAACGGGGGCGATCCCGACGTTCCGGGTAAAATCGCTCACGCGGTCGTATCGCTCCGCCGAAAACCCGAGCTGGTCGAGCTCCTCTGCGACCGAGTAGACCCGTTGGTCGAGGAGCTTCTGGAAGTCGGGCGTCGACTTACGGATCGCGTCGGCGAGCGGCGTCGGTCCGGACGGCTTGCGCCATCCCGCGAGGAGGTCGATCTTCGTGAGCGCCACCGCGAACGGCGTCTTCTCGCGCCGGAGGATCTGAACCGACTCGCGCGTTTGCGGCATGACCCCTTCACGGACGTCGACCACGAGAATCGCGAGGTCGGCAAGCGCGCCGCCGCGGCGACGCAAGGTTTCGAACGACCGGTGGCCGGGAGTGTCTACGAAAAGAAGTCCGGGCAGCCGGAGCTGGTCGGTCCGGAGGACGCCCTCGCACAGCCGACGGACCGTCGACCCGGGGACCTCGATCGCGCCGATGTGCTGCGTGATCCCTCCCGGCTCCTTCGAAGCCCGGACGCTGCCGGCGATCCGGTCGAGCAACGTCGTCTTCCCGTGGTCGACGTGCCCGAGGAGAGAGACGATCGGCTCCCTCAGCTCGCTCACGACCGGTCGGACCGGTCGATGGCCATTAGCGTTTCGCGCTGTGCTCTTCCCGAAGGGCTTCGGCGGCGACCTCGGGCGGCACGGTGTTCACGCTCAACCCCGAGCCGAGGTCGAACCCATCCGGGCGGACCAGTCGGGGGTAGAGGTCGAGATGCCAGTGATACGGTTGCGGACCGATGAGGGAGGTGCGAGGGGACCGAACGACGAAATTGTACGACGCTCCTGGGAGGAGGGCCAAGAGGTCCCGAAGCAGGGACGGGACGAGCGCCGAGAGTTCCTCGAGCTCGGGGTCCGTCGCGTCCCCGAACGAGGTCGCGTGGCGCTTCGGGACCACCCGAAGCTCGTAGGGAAGAGCCGATGCGAAGGGCGCGTACGCGACGAACCTGTCGGTCGAGCTCACGATTCGGTGTCCGTCCTCGGACTCCGCTCGAGTGACCTCCTCGAGTGCGCAGGTCCCGCCCGACCGTTCGAGGAATCGGGCCCCGCCTCGGAGCTCTTCCTCGAGCGATGGGGTGAGGGTCGGGACCGTCACGAGCTGCGCATGAGGGTGCCACAGAGAGCCGCCGGACTCGGGTCCGGCGTTCTCGAACAAGGTGACCGAGCCCACGTGCTCAAGCTCCAAGAGGACTCGAGTTCGGTCCCGGCACATTCGGAACACACTCGTCGCTTGCTCGAGAGAAAGGTAGGGGAGCAGGGGCGAGTGCTTCGGGCTTTCGATCACGACCTCGTGGAACCCGACCGCAAGCTCCGGCTCGAAGAGAGAGGTGGCAGGAGTCAGTCCTGGAGTCGCTGCCGCCTCCGGCTCGACCGTCGGGAACCGGTTCGGGATCGTGCGGATCTGCCAGCCCGGAGAGTTGGGGGACCGGCCCGGAGGAGCGATGACCGCGAGCTCGGAAGGGGTCTTCGACTCGCTCCCCTCGCAGAACGGGCAGTTCGGTTCCTGGGTGGTCGCGGGCGGGACACTCGAGTGCTCGTTCGGTCTCGCGCTCCGGCCTGGAACGATGAGGACCGCGTGGCCGGTGATCGGGTCGCGGCGAAGTTCGGTCACCGTCGCTCGCGGCGGGATGGTCGCTCGGGTAGATGAGCGGCCCGGCCTGAGGGGCCCGACAGCGTCGCGAACGTGCCGGCGATGAGGGGGACGAGAAGCTCGTCGACCTCGAGACCCCCGTGGGCTCCTCGCATGTGCGACCGGGATCGACCTCCCGGCACTGTGTAGCTCACGCCTCCCGGACTCGGCATCAGGACGAGAAGGTCTCCCAGCCGTTCGGAGAGCTCAGGGTGAAATGGCGGAGGGCCAAAGAGACCACCTTCGATCGCTTCCGGAATCTCGATCAGACGACCCCCCGGAGGAAGCCGCTCGAGAAGGGCTTCGCGAAGGGCCGAGAGTTGGCCCTTCCGTGCCGAGAAGAACGTGGCCCGACGATCCCCCGACGGAGGCCGGGAAAGGTACGAGAGGAGCGTTCGGTCCCGGTCCGCGACCAGCTGGCGGTCCTGCTCCATCGGCACCTGTCCGTGGTCTCCTGTGATGATCGTTGCGACACTCCGGGACAGACCGGAAGGGAGATGGCGATGGACGAACGAGAGGACCGCGTCGACTCGCTCCAACTCCATGTCGACCAGACCGGGATGCGGACCTCGGATGTGCATTGCGACGTCCAGGTCGTCCCAGTAGGCGAACACGAGGGAGGGCGGGTCCGGTCGGGTAAGGACGTCCACCAGGCCGAGCGCGAGGTCGCTCGAAGTGGCGATTGGGACGAACTCAGCACCGTCGTAGATGAGCCGTGTGAAGCCGCTCCCTTCGAAGCGGTCCCGGGAGAGAGCCACTCCACGGAGCCCGTCGCGGAAGATGCTCGGAACACCCGAGACAAGCTGAGGAGACCATTCCGGGCCGACCAACGTTTCGGACGCACGAACCCCGAGGGGCGACATCCGGAGCATCTCGACCACGGTGCCGAAGTGAGGGAGGTAGACCCGGTGTCCGACCACTCCGTGCTGGCCGGGAGAGGCCCCCGTCGATAGGCTCGTCAGCGCGACCGTTGTCGTAGTCGGGAATACGGAAGTGATTGGACGCGCCTGGGACAGCCATCGCACCGCCGGTCCATTGGGTCCGCGCGCTGCGGACGAGAGGAGTGCCTGCCAGCCGAGACCGTCGACCAAGAGCACAACGACCGGACCTTCCGGACGACGACCGTGGAACGGGTCGAGCTCGTCCGCAAGCGCCGGTAACGGTGGGGGGCTGCGGAAACTTCCGCCTCCGAGCAACTTCACGAGGGTGGAGGCGATGTTCGGAAGTGAGTTCCCCTCGTACGCCGGGACCGGAACACCGAAGCGGGAATCCGGCCGAATCAAACGATCGGCTTCGGCCGCAAATGCGGTGTCCGACCGGTTCGACCCCGACCTATTCACAGCGCCCTCGAAGTGGCCCTCGCACCCGTCGGTCGGTACTTAACGCCGGCCGCTCCACCGTCAGCGAAACGAGTCGAGGAAGATCTGCTTCTGAGTGCGGGGGAAAAACCGCTCCGTTCTCACCGAAACCGTGCGCACCGGCCGACGTCGGGAGGACCGCTCGGTCTCCCATAGCTCTCGCGCGAGGCGGACCGCGGCGTCGGTGAGCGGGAGGGTTCCCTCTCGAGCCGCGCCGAGCGATCGACTGCGCTGGGTCCGGGTGAAGTCCGCCCATCGGATCGCCACCCCCACGGTGCCGTACCGCAGCCCTTCCCGGTCGAGAGCGTTCGCGAGCTCGCCCGCGAGTGTCCGGACCGCCGGCTCGAGTTCCTCCCAGTCCTCGACGTCCCTCGCGAACGTGTGGTCCGTCGATCGACTTCGAGGTTCTTCGGAGACGTCGGGGTCCTCCCGGGGCTCTCCGCGCGCGAGGGCCACGAGCTCCGGGGCGAATCCCCCCAGCGCACGGACGAATTCGGAAGGTTTGCGCGTCGCGAGGTCACCTATCGTTAGGACCCCGAGTCCTCGCAATAGTTCGTTGGTCTTCGGGCCGACCCCCGGGATGGCCCGCACCGGGAGAGGTGCCAGGAACCCCGCCGCCTCGTCCGGAGGGACGACACGGATCCCCGCCGGCTTCGCTTGGTCCGTGGCGATCTTCGCGATCGCGCGCGAGGTCGCAACCCCGATCGATGCGGGGAGGAAGAGCTCGTTGGCAAGCTCCCGCTGAATCATGACCGCGGCATTCCGAGCGTCCTCTACGCCGACGTCGCTGAGGACGACCGCTGCCTCGTCGATGCTGAACGGGATGACGGTCGGAGAATGCCGTCGAAGGACGGAGCGCACCTCGCGGGAGACCTTCTCGTACTTCGCGAAGTCCGGAGGAATCCAGACCGCATCGGGGCAAAGACGTGCGGCCAGCGCAACCGGCATCGCGCTGCGCACACCGGTCGGCCGTGCCTCGTAGCTCGCGGAGAGCACGACCCCGCGGGTCGGACCGTCCGACGGGGGTGGTCCGACGATCACCGGTTTCCCTCGAAGCTCCGGCTGGTCTCGTAGCTCGCACGAGACGTAGAACGCGTCCAAATCGACGTAGAGCACCCAATGGGGGCGCGGTCGTTCCGCCGGTGGGATTCCCGGAAGCGTCGCCGGGGAAGAGCCGGCGTGAGGATGCGCGGACGGGGGCATAGGGTCGGTTCGAGCGGTGGAAGGTGCACGCGCTACTAAGAATCGCGGACGGAGGTCGTGCAACGGGGTCCGATCAGGGACCGCCGAAGTCGACCGCCTTCGCGTCCACCGATATCCCGTTCGGTCCGATCGTGTACGGCTGCACGGTCCGGAGATGGGCCGTCCGACGCATCTTCAGCACTCGGAGGGACAGACCGACTCGGTGACCGTCCGCCGCGGTGCGGTAGCCGAGGAGGAGAACTCCGTCGGCGACGTACTCGCTAAGACCGTCCCGGCTGACCTCGGGGTGAATCGGGTCCGCCTCGGCCGTCAGAACGGTGGTCGCCCCGGTCTCGCGGCAGGCCGCCGCAAGCGCGAACAGCGTGGCACGGCGTCCGGACTCGTCGTCGCTGAGCATGTTGAGGAGGGAGACGGAATCGACGACGATGCGTTGTGCCCCAAGGGCCGACAGTTCCTTCCCGAGCTCTCCCTGGATCCGATGAAGACTCTGGCGCGCTTCCTTCGGGTCGATTCGCAGGACCTTCAGCGTTCCTCCGCTCACGGCGGTGTCGACGGGCCAGCGGAATTGCCGTGCGCTCTCGAGGAGGGGAGCGACGTCCTCTTCGAGCGACAGGAAGACTCCCTTTTCCCCCTTGGCCACGCCGGCCATCAGGAACTGAAGACCGAAGCAGGTTTTCCCCGTACCCGGAAGTCCCGTGACCAGCACAACGTGGCCGGCCGGGAACCCTCCTCCGACCATCTCGTCGAGACCGGGGATCCCGGTGGGGACCCGGGGGCGCGGTTTCTCAGACTCGCTCATACTGGGTGGTCACCAGCCCGCTTGCCGAGCTGACGCGGATCACGAACCGGCCGTGGTACTCCGCCGGGAGGCGCGCGAGAACGGGCATGAACTTGTCGATCACCATCGCCCTCTGCCGGTGGGACTGACTGGGGCTCGCGACCCACGAGAAGTGGAGCACTCCGTCGACCGAATCGATGACGGCCTGCTCGACCGCGTCGGGAGCGACCCCCTTCGACAGGAGGAGGTAGACGATGCCGTTCCACTCCTTCGCGCGACGTCGCAGTCCCTTGAGGAGAGTGACGAGGTCCGAGGGTTCGATCCCCCGCCGGACGAGAAGGTCCGTGAGGGAGTCGACGATCACGAGGTTCTTGCGGCCGTCCTGGTCGACCGCTTCGGCGA
>DASPTO010000050.1:0-11903 GCA_035623375.1 Thermoplasmata archaeon | reverse complement strand
CCTACTGGCGGATCGAGCACTCGCTCCAGGACATGTTCGTCGCGAGTCCGCTCGGCCGGATTCGCTACCTGTTCGGGATCGCCTTCTCGAACCTCATCGCGATGGTCCCCGCGCTCGCCATCCTGGTCGTGCTACTCGATTGGGCAGGGGCTCGCGAGGGAACCCCGCTCACTCCCTACGCCGCGGTCGTCCTGCTGGGCAGCCTCGCCATCCTCTGGGTCCTGTTCTCGTCAATCGGGATCGGGATCTCGAGCCGGATCCGCACGCAGCGGGAGATCTGGCCGGTCGGGAACCTGACGTTCACGATCCTCGGGATGCTCACCCCGCTCTACTACCCGCTCTCGGCCCTCCCGCCGCTCTGGCAGGACGCGGCTCACTTCCTCCCGACCACCTACGCGGCCCTGCTCGTCCAGGGAGCGCTCGGGATCACGCCCGCGACCCCCCTGCAGATGGTCTTCTACGCCGTACTCCTCGTTGCATGCGCGGGGGCCGGCCTCGTCATCATGCTGCGCCTCTATCGCTGGGGGGAGCTCTAGTCGGATAGGAAACGTTCAAGCGGAGTCGGGGTATGCACGGTCTGGTGCCTTCAGCGATACCCGCTGCCACGTCAATCCTCGGGTCAGCGGTATCGCCGGACCGTCGTTGCGGCCACTCCTCCCACCCGTTCTCATCGGACATCGGCGGGAGGGGACGTTGAAATGAGTGACGAAGAGTTCGACGAGATCCTGTCCGCGCTCGACCGAGAGACGGCTCGGATTCGCGTCCGAGCGGAGCCCCGGCGCTACAACAAACCCGCGACCGTGATCTCCGGGTTCCCCGCCGGGGTCGACCTGGCCGAGATCACGCGCTCGCTCAAGAACCGGCTCGCCACGGGCGGCTCGGTCGTCGACGGGGAGGTCTACCTCCAGGGGGACCATCGGGGGCGGATCCGTGAGGAGCTCGGAAGGCTCGGGTTCGACCCGGAGACGGTGGAGGTCTCGGACACGGCTCTTCCGAAGCGGGGTCGGCACGGGTAGCTCTTTCGTCCGGTTCGCTACGGTTTTTTCCCTCGACAACAAAGTCTGCGTGTAGCGATAGGTGAGACAGCGAAGGTATAACCGACGGGCGCAACGCGCGGGCGGAGATTGACCCGAATGGCAGCGTACGCTCATCCTGAAGTGCTGGTCGAGACCGACTGGGTAGCCGCTCACCTAAACGACCCTAAGGTCCGGGTCGCGGAGGTCGATTACGACCCCGCGGCGAACTACGAGTTGGGCCACATCCCGGGATCGGTCCTCTTCGATTGGCGCAAGGACATCAACGACCCGGTCGCCCGCGACATTCTCTCCCAGGAAGCCCTGACGGCGCTCTACTCGCGCTCGGGAGTGAACGACGACACCACGCTCGTCCTCTACGGCGACTTCAACAACTGGTTCGCGGCGTTCGCGTTCTGGGTCCTGACGTACTACGGCGCCAAGAACGTGAAGCTGATGAACGGCGGCCGCAAGAAGTGGATCGCAGAAGACCGACCTCTCACGAAGGAGGTTCCGAAGCCCGGGCCGGGCCACCTCCGCGCTCAGGCCCCGGACGCGAAGCTGCGCTCGTACCTCGACGATGTCCGCAAGGTGCTCCCGGAGGTCAAGTCGGGAAGGTTCTTCCTCGTGGACGTCCGCGGCCCGAAGGAGTTCTCCGGGGAGATCACGGCACCCCCCGAGTATCCGACCGAGCACGCCCAGCGCGGCGGCCACATCCCGGGGGCGAAAAACATTCCCTGGGCCCAAGCTGTGAAGGACGACGGGACGTTCAAGTCCCGCGAGGAACTCGAGGAACTCTACAAGTCGAAGGGCGTGAGCTCAGGTCACCCCGTGATCACGTACTGCCGGATTGGGGAGCGCTCGAGCCACACCTGGTTTGTCCTGAAGTACCTGCTCGGGTACCCCGACGTCCGCAACTACGACGGTTCCTGGACCGAGTGGGGAAACCTGGTCCGGACCCCGATCGAGAAGCCGTAGTCGCGCGGGTTCCTCTAGGCCGGCGGTCGCCGGGGCTTCGGGTCCGCTTCCTTGCGGACCAGGAACTGGTAGAGGGTCCCTTCCCTCCGGTGGGCGATCACGGAGTGACCCGTGCGGTCGGTCCAGCGGACGATCTCGATCGGGCTCGTGGGGTCGTCGGTCACGAGGAGGATCGACTCTCCCGGTGCCCGCCGCCCGAGTTCGTCGTCCAGACGAGCAAAGACCACTGAGCACTCGAGTCCCACCTCGTTCATCTCGAGGTCCGGGGTGCGGGGCCAGCATCGGATTCGTTGAGCGCGGATTCGCTCCTCGAGGCGGACGGCGATCGCGGCCGCGCTCTCGAGAAGACGACCGGGGTCGTCCGGACGTACCGGGCGGACGCGAACGACCCAGCCCTCCGCGTACGGCGCGTCGTTGAGCAGCCGGGGCGTGCGAACGACGGCCTCGTTCCGGTTCACGAGGATCGCATCGACCGGCATACGCACCGCCCCGGTAAAGCGAGCGCTCTCCAGCGTGGCGATGCTTCGTCCGCGGTCCACCTTTCCCTCGACGGGTCGGAACGAGCAGGAACGGAACACTCCGGCGAAGGCGCCGAGAGTCCCCAGGATCCCGACACGAGCAGTCCCGCTCTCAGGGTCGTCCGCCCACCAGACGTCGTTCTCGAGGTCGTAGAGTCGGTCCTCGGGGAGCACGCAACCCGCGACCTCCATGCCGGTCGCACGTTCCCGGGGGTCTTAGGAGTTCCTTTCACGACAAGCTTTTGGTAGCGGGGGTAAGTCGTCTCACCATGCGAGCCGCGGCCGCCGTTGGCGGTGGAACGCGGCCCCCCGGGCGGCCGAGATGTCGCTGCGGCCACTTCCCCACGAGTCACATGGAGGTGGTCGCGATCGGCACGACCGCAAGCTTCCGACTCCTTCCGACCGGCCCCTGCGCGATCTGCGGCGACTCCGTCTGCCACCGGTACACCCCCGGAGGCACGTGAGACATCGCGCCGACCGCCGGTTCAGCCGTACGCCAACTTGATCAGGTAGTCTTTGAGGCGCGTCAGCCGCTCGTCCCAGAAGTGGAAGTGCCAGGAACGTGCCTCCTCCCAGGGTTCGGTCGCTCCCCAACCCTCGTGTTCGAGCGTCACGTCGACGCCCTCGGGAGACTCTTGGAGGCGGACGTAGACCTGTGTGAGAGGAGACGGCTGGTTCATCAGCTGGTCGAACGGCGGCGGCGCGAACCAGGTGAACCCGATGTCGACATCCGGCGTCATCCGAACGACCTTGCCGGGGCTCTCGAACCGGGCGGGCTGCTTCCATGCAAGGTGATACGCTCCTCCGACCTCCGCCGTCACCTGAGCCTCGTCCGCGAGCCAGCCCTTTACGTGACCCGAGTCCGTGAACGCCGAGTAGATCATCGGGACCGGGAGCGGGATCGTCACCTGGATCAGGATCGGGTCGAGGCCCTCGGGCGTCACGATTGCGGTTCGGGCGCAGGCGCCTAAAGAGTTTGCGCGGTTCGGCTCCCCACCTCGTCGCGTGGCCCCGCGCTCTCCTACCGCCACCGAATCGCGGAGAGCCTCGGCCCCGGACGGGCCAGTCGTGAGTCGGGCCGCCCGGACCGACGGCTCTTGGACCCCCTACTGGATCGGCCCCAGCTCCAGCGTTCGGAACCCCCAGATGGCAGCGCCGAACGCCGCCGACGCCAGTAGGGCGAGGACGCCGAGCGCTTCGAAGTCAGTCCCCGCGAAGGAATTCGCGAACGCGTCGCGGATCGTGTTGGCGGCGTAGGTGAGCGGATTCGCATAGAAGATCGCGGCGAGAACCTTCGGGGTCCGTGCGGTCACTGGGTAGTACACCGTGGATAGGAAGATCACGAACAGCTGAAGGAACGACTGGATCGAGAAGTAGGCGTTGGCGGAGCGCAGCTGGCTACCGAGGGCGATGAGGAGCCCCGCGAAGAAGACGCTCCCGAGGGCGACGGTGGCAAGGACCATGCCCACGCCGGCTACCGAGAGCGCGGGGAGGCCGATGAAGGGAACACCGACAAGGATCATCACGCCGACCCCGACGAGCGAGAAGAGGAGGGTCGTGAGCACGAGGCCGCCCAGGTACTCCGAACGGAGGAACGGACCGGAGAAGATCTGCTCGGTCATCGCCCAGCGTCGGTCGAGCCAGAAGAGGTTCCCGGAAACGATGCCCCCGGTGATCATTTGAAACGCTACCATCCCGGGGACGAGGAACGCCGTGTAGGAGGTCCCGCCCGTCACGTTGGAGGAGACGATTGTCGTGAACATCGTTCCGAGGACCACGATCGTGATGGCGGGTTGACCGAATCGAATGAGCACGGTGATCGCGTCGAGGTTCGACGAGAAGTTGCGGACCACGAGCCGGAAGACGGGCGGGAGCTTCACGAAGCATCTCCGTTGCGGCCCGGGGGAAGATGGTCGGCGGGAGGCGGTTCGGAACCGGTCTTCCCTTCCTCGTTCTCCTCGGCGTCCCCGATCATCCCGAGGAAGGCGCCTTCGAGCGTGGCCTCTTCCACCGAGAGTCGTTCGACCGAAAGGCCGTGGACCTGGGCCCACTGCGTGAGCCACGGGAGGAGCTCTTCCGCACGCTCGGCTCGGAACGCAAGCTGGTTCACGGGGGGCGGGAACCCATCGGGAGGGTCCAAGAGGGTCGCGCCTCGCTCTCCGAGCTCCCGACCGAGGTCGAGACGAAGGTCGGGGGAGAGCGCCGACTCGAGGGTCATCGCGACCTCGCGCGCACCCCCGTGTCGCTGCTTGAGCGCGTCCGCGGTGTCGAGAGCGATGAGACGGCCCAGGTGGAGGACGGCGATTCGGTCGCAGAGCAGGTCGGCCTCGTGGAGGATGTGGGTCGTGAAGACGATGGAGAGCCCCCCGCGCGCGCGCTCGCGAAGGTAGCGAAGGATGCGACGACGCGCGACGGCGTCGAGGCCGACGGTCGGTTCGTCGAGGAACAGGATCTCCATGTCGTGCATGAGCTCCCGAGCGACCTGGAACCGGCGCCGCTCTCCGCCCGAGAGGGCCCACGGTTTTCGGTGGCGCGCCGCCTCGAGTTCGAAGAGAGTGATCATCTCCTCGGCCCGGGTTTTCGCCTCCTCCCGCGGGACGCCCCACATGAACGCATAGAGCGTGAGGTTCCGTTCTACGGTCACGAAGTCGAGCGACTCGGCCTGGAGAACGACACCGATGCGCGAACGCAACGCGCGACCTCCGGTCCGAACGTCCTGGCCCAGAACGACCGCCGTCCCTTCGGTCGGTGGAAGTAGGGTGGTGAGCATCCGGACCGTGGTGGTCTTCCCCGCGCCGTTGCGGCCCAAAAGGCCGAGGATCTCACCGCGGCGAAGCGAGAGCGAGAGATGGCGGACCGCGAACCGCCCCGGGGCGAAGGAGTATCCCAGGTCCTTCGTTTCGAGAACGTTCCCGTCCGGTATCATGGCCATTCAAGAGACCGCACGACACCGGTCCCTCTCTTGGCGCTTGCGTCCCCACGGACGTGGGTGGAACGGAGGAGGACCCGGGAAAAGAAGAAGTTCGGTTCGGGAGGAGTGGACTGGTCGGGATTTGAACCCGAGGCCTCCGGTTTGCAAAACCGGCGATCTTCCGGACTGATCTACCAGCCCATCTCGGGCGGGAGGGAGCGCCCGCGGTCTTATCCTTTCGGAGGAGGCGGGGCGACGGACTCCCAGGCCCGGTCGAGCTTCGGCACGATCGCGCGGTTTCGAATCTCGCTCGGTTCCACCCACTCGAACCGCGTGTGCTCCCAATCGAGGCGCACATCGGTCTTGCGGGCCCGGAATCGGAACGGGTGAACGACGAACACCTTCGACCCATCGCGCGACAGCACGGGCGCTCCCTCGGTCACCAGGTCGAGGTCGTTGGCTGTGAGCCCGGTCTCTTCGAGAATCTCTCGGAACGCCTGCTCGAGAGGGGTCGAGGCCTCGAGGAACCCCGAAACGCCGGCCCAGTGCCCCTGGAACGAACCAACTTTCTCGGACCGCTCGAGGAGGAGGACCCGGCCGTCTTCCCGCTCCAGGAACGAGGTGACGACCCCGACCTCCTCCACACCCTCGATCCGGAACCGTCCGAGGGAGCCGTTCACTTCGACGGTCTCTGCTTCCCGAAGCACGTCCCGGTCGACCCGGGCGACCGTCGGGACCCGGACCGGTCGTCCTGCCTCGGTCGGAACTCCATGAAGCAACACCGCGACCACCCCGCGAGGGAGGCGCTCCTTCGGCGGCCACCAGAGCGCCGGGAGCCCGAGGACCTCGGGTCCCGACCGCTCGGACCTCCAGTGCAACGGGTCGTCCACCAGATGGACGGTTCCCCGCGCCCACCCATGATAGAGCCCGAGCCCCGGAAGCGCCATTGACCAGCTAGGCGCTGCCGGCTCTTCGCATTATGGGGCAGCGTGGGAACGCTTCAACAAACGACATCTACTCACGGACGGTCGCCGCGCCGTGCGACTGAGTGCGTTCACGGTCGTGGACGACTACCCGACCGAACCTCGTACCGACCGACTCCTCGAAGTCGTTCGCCTGGCCGACGCGGTCGAGGAGGGCGGCCTTTCGACGCTGTGGGTCGCCGAGCACCACTTCCACTCGGGAGGAGTCTCGCCCGCTCCTCCGGTGCTCCTCGCTGCGCTCGGCGCCCGCACGAAGCGCATTCGCCTGGGAGCGCTCGTGAGCGTCCTTCCGTTCCACCGCCCGATCGAGCTGGCCGAACAGTACGCGATGCTCGACCACCTTCTCGAGGGTCGCCTCAACCTCGGAGTCGGGAGCGGCTACATCCCGCTCGAGTTCGAAGGGTTCGGGGTCGACCCGAATGAGAAGCGAGAGATCTTCGACCGCTCGCTCGATACGATCCTCGCCGCATTCGAGGGAAAAGACGTCCGTGCGGAGGGACCGAACGCGACCCCGGTCCGGATCAACGTGCGCCCGGTGCAACGACCCCATCCTCCGATCTGGATCGCCGTCCAGCGTCGGGAAGCGATCCCGTTCGTCGCGAAGCGTGGGGCCTCGCTCGCGCTCGTTCCCTATGCCACCCTCAACACCCGAGAGGAACTGGCCGAAGAGGTGCGCGAGTACCGGTCCCACCTTCCGCCGGGGACTCGGGGCGAGGTCGCGGTTGCGCTCCATCTCTACGCGGGGGCGAATCCGGATCGCGCTCGGAAGGCGCTCCAGCGCTACTTGGATAGCCGCCTCGCGACCCAGAGCACGTTCTTCCAGGAGAAGGTGCGACGGGACCCTGCTCATGCGAGCGCCGCCACGATCGAAAACGGTGGGTGGGCGATCTTCGGGTCCGCGCGCGAGGTGGTCAAGAGGCTGGAGGAGTTCGCTGCCACCGGCACCGACGAGGTCCTCGGGATCTTCGACTTCGGGGGGCTCCCCGCCGACCAGGTTCGGGACTCCGTGACCGCGCTCGGCCGGGCGCTCGGAGGCCGACCCTAGGTCGTCCGAATCCGCTTAATCACCCCGAGCATCCGCCCCCCGAGGATTCCATGCCCGAGATCCTGCCCGGAGTGCATCTCGTTGACGGCGTCGACGAAGGGACCCATGTCTACCTGCTCAAGGACAGGGGAACGACCTGGACGCTCCTCGACACCGGACTCCCGGGCGCCTCGACTGCGATCCTCGCCTATCTCGCGAAGCTCAAGGTCGAGCCGACGAGCGTGAAGAAGGTCCTCGTCACCCACCTGCATCGGGACCACACGGGTTCGCTGAAGGAGATTCTCGAGAAGACGCGGGCCCGCTCCTTTTCCCACTGGATCGAGGCAGCGTTCATCGCCGGGGACCCTCCGTACGACGGCCCCGGGATGCCTCCCGCCGAACCGGTCCAGATCGACGAGACGCTCAAGGACGGGGACTCGGTTGATGCGGCCGGAGGACTCATCGCGTATCACACCCCCGGCCACACGCCCGGGCACACATCGTTCTACCAGACCGAGAGGAAGCTCCTCTTCTCGGGAGACCTCTTCTTCGTCGACGACGGGAAGCTCATTCTGACCACACCCGAGTACACGATTCACACGCCGACCGCGAAGATCTCGGCGCGACGGATGGGACGTCTCTCCGTGGACTCCCTGTTGACCTACCACGGGGGCCCCATCCTCAAGAACGGCGGAGGAGCCCTCCGCAAGCTGGTCGAGACACTGTAGCGCTGAGAGAGCCGAGACCGCGTGGCCGACGGCGGGAAAGGCGAATGGGACTGGCCAGATTTGGACTGGCGTCTCGGAGTCCCGAACCCCGAAGGATGGACCAAGCTACCCCACAGTCCCGGACGCGGGCGAGCCAGCCGGTAGCGCTATTTGAACGTAAGGGCGCTCGAGGGTCCGGGGGCGGCCGTTTCATGACCTCTCCCGCCGGCTTTACATCTCGTTTCGCCGATTCCGGTTCGTAGCGGAAGATGGCCAGTTCGACGTCCGTCCCACCGATCCCGGGCCTTGCCCCGGTCGGGTCTCTCTCCTGGAGCATTCCCGGTCTCGAAGAGGACCCGACGATGTGCCTACGGTGTCGCTCGGCGCAGCTCCTCTGCGGGAAACCGGTCTGCCCGATCCTGATCAAGTACCAGGCGTTCGAGAAGACTCTCCCGATGGTGAGCGGTGTCGACCTCGAGGGAAGTTCCCCGCCGGGCCTCTTCGTGGGACGGTTTGGCTATCCCAAGGTTTCGGTGGGGCCTCTCCTGAGCCCGGAGCATGGGTCGACCGAGATCTTCGATACTCCCGAGGAGTGGGTCGGTCGGTCGGTGGCCGAGGTCGTGTCGTTCCGGACCGGGTTGGTCCGGGGAACGACCCCGATCCGGGTGACAGACGCCGAAAAACCAATCCCGATCCTCGAAGATCTCCAGCTCCTCGGGATCGCGGGTGAGAGCGCGGAGAGCGAGGCTCACTTCCGTCGCCCGCCCCGGGGGCACCTATCGCTCAGCGACTCGACCCCGCCGTTTGGACCCACTGCGCCGATCGAGAACCTCCGATTGGACGTGCGTCGGGTCGACCCCAACCTGGACCGTCTCACCTCGGACGTGCATGCGAACGCGCGGGTCGCGGTCGAGGAGCTTTACCACCGAGGGGTGCGCGTCAGCCGGATCCAGAGGGCGTTCAGCGTCGGCACCTTGGGCCGTCGGGGGCGCCGCCGTCTCGTCCCGACGCGGTGGAGCATCACCGCGGTCGACGACCTTCTCTCGAAGATGAACCTGGAGACGATCCGCAACCTTCCCGAGCTCTCGGAGATCCTCCTCCACCGGTTCACGGCGCTCGACAATCGCTGGGTGATCGCCTTCCTTCCTGGGTCGTATCGGTACGAGTCGATCGAGGCCTGGTATCCGAACACGCTTTGGAACCCGAACCCGAGCCAGATCGTGATGATCGGCGACCACGAGGGGTTCCGGGGCAGGACGACGTACGCCTCCATCGGCGGTTGCTACTACGCCGCCCGACTCGCCACCAGCGAGGCTCTCCTACGGATGGGCCGTCAGGCCGGTGTGGTCGTGTTGCGCGAGGTCCATCCGGGTGAGATCCTTCCTCTCGGCGTTTGGAATGTGCGCGAGCACGTTCGGGCTGCCCTCACTCGTCCCCCCGAAAAGGTCGCCTCGCTTCCCGATCTCTCCGAGCGGATCCGTCAGTCGTTCGCGATCCCGCTCCCCCGCTGGCTCACTGCGAGCGCTCTTCTTCACGAGGCCCGGACCCAGCGTCGATTGGACGATTGGCTTCCCCGGGCGGCGTGACCGAGGGCTCTCTTATGGGAACCGAGAGCCGCAGCGGCCGCAGAAGAGCTCGTCCCCGGCCTTCGGCGCCCCGCACGTGGGACAGGTGACGGGCGCGTGTGGTCGGCCGCAACCCCGACAGAAGGCATCCCCGGGGAGTGCCGGGTAGCCACAGTCGGGGCACCGTTCTCCGCCGGCCACCGTCTCTGCCGTACGCGTGATGTCGGGAGCGGTCCCAGTCCCGTTCGGCTCCGGCTCGCTGGGACGTGCTACCCCCGAGCCGGTGGGCGGGAGCGTCTCGAGGGAGACCCCTAGAGCGCGTCGGCCTCGGAGCGCGAGGCGGAACGCGTCGGTATAGTTCCCCGTGTCGAACGCCTGGGTCGCTCGAAGTTTCAGGTTCGTCGCCTCGACGGCAGACGGGTCGCGGGCACGCCGAGGCGGAAGAGCATCCAGCTCCTCCCCGAGCAAGTGGATCTGGAACTGCGACTCCGCCCGGTTCTTCGGGATGGTGGGGCGGGGCGGCGACTCGGAGGGACGCGCGCCGGGCCCCGAGACATGGGAAGGGAGCGGTTCGGCGTGCCCGAACGGCTCGATGCCCGCGGCCGCCGGGGCGGGTCCTGGGGCCACCGAGCCCTTCTTCCGAGCGTTCACGAGCGCCTCGTGCGCCGACTGCGCGGATGTGTACGCATGGTCGTACCGGTGGGTATCGAACGCCCCCTGCGCTTCGGCGATCAGTTCCTGGGCATGGTGGATGTCGACCCCTTGGGCCGATAGCACTGCGGCCTCTCTCCGGGCCATCGCGATGCGATTGAACGCTCGGTCTTGGACCAGCTCCGGCCCGCCGCTGAGTTCTCCGATGAGTTTCTGCTTGCGGGCTCGCAGGCGGCGGAGCGTGAACAGGAGGATCCCGACCAGGATGACGCAAAGGACCACGCCAAAGACGATTGCGATGATCTCGGTGCTGGTGAGGTTCGCCATCCGACCTTGTCGAATCCCTCCCCCCGGACCGGGAGGGGACCGACGTTCTAGGGGTCGGCCGACTATTTAGATGGCGATGCGGGAGAGGTTCCGAGGAGATACGTCGACCGGGCCCCGTCCACCCGGATCTCGACATCCGAGCCGAGTGGGGGCCGCTGGTCGAGAACGACCGGAAGGTAGTTCTGGAGGCGAGCGACCGAGCTTCCGCCGGGCCCGTGCTCGAGCACACGGCCCACCGTGCGAGTTCCGATCCACCGCTCCAGCCGCGAGCGTGCCAAGCGATGCCGGAGCTCCGCGATCGACCGGGACCGTCGCTTCGCGACCCTCGGCGGCAGCGGGGGGAGGCGAGAGGCCGGGGTACCGGGTCGAGGCGAGAACCGTGTCACGTTCACGGTCTCCGGGGCGACCGCTTCGAGGGCCTCTTCGGTGGCTCGAAAGTCCTCCTCCGTCTCTCCCGGGAACCCGACGATTACGTCGGTCGCGAGATGGAGCTCGGGGAAGCGCCTCCGGGCGGCGTCGACCTCGCGGCAGAAGTCGTTCACCGAGTACCCTCGGCGCATCGCGTCGAGGACGCGATCCGACCCGCTCTGGAGCGGAAGGTGGAGGAACCGATAGGCGGCGTCGGAGGCCATCGCGTCCAGGTAGCGGTCGAGGTGAGGTGCGAGGCTTTGGGGGCTCATCATGCCGACCCGGACGCGAAGGTCTCCCGGAAGACTCGTGACGGCGGACAATAGGTCGGGAAGTCTCTCCGGCCCCGGAAGGTCCTCCCCCCAGGCGGCCGTGTCGAGTCCCGTGAGCCGGACCTCTCGCGCCCCGCGGCCGTTCGCGGCCTGAACCCGACGGACCACTTCGGGGATCGGGACGCTCGTGAGCCGGCCCCGCGCGAGGCGGCTGAAGCAGTACGTGCAGCCGCTCGTGCATCCCTGTGCGATGACAACTTCCTCCGAGACAGGGGGAAGCCGCGGAGTCACACCGGACCGGGTCTCGGGACGCAGAGGAACGGCGTCCGGGGCCCACGCATCGAGCATCGCAGAGAGGTGGTCCTGCTCGCGAATCGGGACGAAGGTCGTGCGGTCGCGTCCGGGGCCCTGCATGAGTTCGGTTCGGAGTGGAACGAGGCAGCCCGTGACCACGACCCGGGGGATCCTGCTCGTGAGAGCCTGCCATCGGCGGACCATCCGGCCTTCGGTGGGGCCGATGACGCCGCACGTCACCAGAATCCCGAC
>DASPTO010000049.1:0-3761 GCA_035623375.1 Thermoplasmata archaeon | reverse complement strand
TAGCGCGCTCCTCCCGTACCTGTCGCGGGCGCTCCGTTCGACCCAGACCCTTGCCATCCCGGTCGTCTTCCTTCCGTTCCAGGTCGAGATCGACAACAACCAGACCCGACGCGAGAACGTTCAAGCGACCGTCTCGGAGCTGGAGGAGATGGGGGGACTGCTCGTCGCGCTCGCCAACGAGAAACTCCGCCGGTTCGAAACCCTCCCGATCCACCGGGTGTTCCACGTCCGGAACGCCTACCTCCACTCGCTCGTCTCGAGCCTCGTCGACATGGTCGAGAACCCGTCGCAGTTGAACGTCGACCTGGCGAGCCTCAAGAACCACCTGCGCGACTCCGGTCTTTCCACCCTCCTCGTCGGGGAGTACCACTTCTCGGAGCCCGAGCGCCTCGTCCAGCAAGCGATCGCGGACTCTCTCCTCGACTACCACCTCTCCGACCGGCCCTCCGCGTTGGTCCACCTGGACGGTGGGTCGAACATGAGCCTACGGACGCTCGACCGGGTCCTCCGCTCGATGAGCCAGCGCTTGAACCAACCGGACCGGCTCGTCTTCGGGACCCGGGTGCACCCGGAGTTCCGAGAGGTCGTCCACCTCACGGCGGTGATCGGGGGATTGCGGACGCGGTCCGTCCGGGACGCGCTCGAGAACACGACCGAGCTGTTGCAGCCCGTCTTCGTCCACTGAGGGTCACGGCGGCCGCGCGCCGTCCGTGGAAGAGGAGGCCTCCCGCAGGTCGAGCTCGTGATGGACGAGGTCGACCACCTGGCTCGTCCGAAGCGAGCGCGGGCCGACCCGAACGCACGGAACCCCGGTCGAGCGGAGCAACTCCGCTTCCTCGGGCGTCGGGTCGTACGGGTCCGACACCACGGCCGCGATCTCCCCTCCGGGGGAGGGCCACTCCTCGATCGGACGGCCGTCCTCGGACAGCCAGACGGGGTTCGGGAGGGTCACGAACTCCCGGAGGACCGCCGCCGGGTCCGCCGCGGCGATGGTGAGGCCGGGGGACGACTCGAACGGGCGGGGGAACGCCACCGACCGTACGAGAGCGTTCTTGAGGAGGGCGGCCGTCGACCGCTCGTCCGGGTTGAGGAAGCGAAGCCGGTTCCCGACGAGGTCGATCCGCCGGGCCTTTGGGGGAGGGTCCGCGACGAACAGGACGGTGAGTTCGGTGTCCCTCCTGAGGTCGTTCGAGAGGGTGAAGGCGGTCGAGACCGCCCGGGCGACCTCGTCCATCCGACCCGCACCGCCCGCGAGGTCGTTGAGGGTGAACTCGCCGCTCGTCGGCACGCGGTGCGCGAGGATCAGGAACCGACGCATCGCGGACGGCGATGCCCCGGGGAGGTTAACGTAACGGTCCGGCCGGGCGAACGCCCGGTCTCACTCTTCCGGCGACGGTCCCCGACGGCGAGGGGCCGGAGCGGCGGGAGGCGTGGGGGAGGGGTTGTGCCGGCGCTCGAGCCAGATCTCGTCCCCGAGCTCGTGATACACGGCGTGGGCGGCGAGGCCCGTCCCGGTCTCCCCGTGCGGGAGGAAGAACCCCCCGGAGCGGTTGGCGTTCGAGGAGTAGACGACCTCGGCCTCCCCGGCGGCGGCCATCGCGGCCGACTCCTCGCGGGCGAGCTCGAAGATGCGCTCCTTGCGGAACATCCAGTAGTGGATCCGCCACTCGCGACCGTCGTAGAGGGTCGTCTCGTCCCGTTCGGTCTCGAGGATTCCGGTGTCCTCGAGCATGTAGAACGTGTCACGGTCGTCCGGTTCGAGGACGTTGTCGATGATCCGCTCGTTGAACCCGAAAAAGTTCAGGACGTGGGCGGCAATCGACCGCGCGTCCTCCGGTCGCATCCCTTCGTGGCCGACGGACCTACGGATGGCCTTGGCGAGCGAATCAAAGTCGACGGGACCCGAGGGGGAGGCAAGTGCGGCATCGGTCGGAATCCCGGCACGTGTCGTCTTCAAGTCCTCCTCCGTGCGGAGTGGCACGGGATTACGCAGCGTGTACCGCTTCGAGCCCGAGCTCTTCGTGGCGTCCCTGGCCGGTCCCCGCATGCGGTGAATCTATCCTTGGGGCCGGTATAAGTAACTATGGAAAACCGCGAGTTTCCATCGTGTTTTACTACCCTGCGTAGGCCGTTCCGTTTCTTCGAAAATAGGCGCAGTTCACGCGTTCGCGGCCGGGCGGCTCCGCTTACAGCACGACGCGGCGACCCCGCCCGACGCGCTGGAGCGCCTCGACGGCCGGGCGCCACTCCTCCTCTTCGATCCGGTACTCGAGCTCGGAGAGCGTGGACAGTTCTTTCGGGAAGGGATAGAGCGAACGCATGAGGTAGACCCGGGCGAAGGCGCCACCGGTGGGCCCGGACCAGGTCCTGCCGGCCTCCACGACGGAGCGGTACTCGTAGTACTCGGGAGCCGGAACCAACCAGACGATCCGGTCGTCCGTGCCACGGAGCTTCGGTCCTCGGGAGTAGACGTGAAGGCCGAGATGCTGGACCACGGGCGTCGGAAGAGTGAACAGGTGGCGCTCGCCGGGCCGGGCCGAGGCGATGAGACGGTTTCGGACGGTTTCGATCGCGAGCGCCTCGCGGGCCGGGTGCGAGGCGATCACCCGGGCGACGCCGGGGCCGCGGGCCAGGAACGAGATCGTCCGGCTCGTGTCCCGGTGGGCACCGGCCTCGGGTCGGAAGCAGATGAGCTCGGCGACCTCCGCCGGCAGTTGCATCGTGAGCCACGTGGGGTGCGTCGCTCGGACGATCACATACTCCATCGTTCGCCTCCCTATTCGACGGGGGGCGGTATAAGAATCCTGTGCACTGGGGCCCTCCTTCGTTCACCGGCGGGGGGCGAGGTCCGAGAGTCCTTCGACCACGTCCCGAAAGTCCGTGGTCGTGAGCGCAAGGTCAGCGATGGCGGACACTTCGGGGTACGGGGAGTTGAGGGCCACTCCGCCGCCGACGAGACGAAACACAGCAGCGTCGGACCAACCGTCGCCGACGTGGGCCGTGGCCGAGGCCGGCACGTTCGCACGAGAGAGAAGCGCCCGGAGTTCCGAGCCCTTGTCGGCGTGGACGGCGGTTACCGGACCAATTCGTCCCTTCACGACCGGTTGCGTGACGATCGCTTCGGAATCGTCGAAGCCGAAGGTCCGCCGGTACCAATCCGCGACGTAGCTGGGGTTGTGCGTCAGCAATGCGACGCGGGACCCCCTCTCGTGGAGCGAGACGATGCCGTCGGAGATCCCCGCCAGTTTGGGGGTTCGGACGAGCACCTCCTCCACCTCGGATACGGTGTGGCCCGAGGCGATGTTGAGCAGGTTGGCGAGGTGGGAATCTTCGTCGATCTGATGCGCGAAGAACCGTCGATTGGTGGCTTCGAACGCCTCGAGGCGACCAAACGCCCGGGCGATCTCTTTCCAGCCGTGCCCGCGCGTGAGGGTGCCGTCGATATCCACGGTCACAAGTTTCCACGGGAACGTCCGCTCCACGGTGGGGCCCTCTACGAGCGGCTTCCGATTCCCATCAGAATGCCCCCGACCCAGAGGGCCACGATCCCCACCGCCGCGACGGGAAGAACGGTCGTGAAGCTTCCGGGATTCGTCGGGAACAAGAGCACGAGGAGGAAGAGGCCGATCAGCGTAAAGAGTAGGCCGAGCCCGATCTTGGCCGGCTTCGAAAGGGCCGGTCGTCGTCGGGACCGGACCGGAGGGGTCGGGGACACTCCCACGTCGGGTCAGTTGGCGGCCGGAAGATAACCGTGGTGGGCG
>DASPTO010000048.1:0-12564 GCA_035623375.1 Thermoplasmata archaeon | reverse complement strand
CTCGGCCCACGCCTCGGTCGCTTCGCCGGCCATGGTCAGCTCCCCGCCGGCACGTTCAGGATGGGCACGACGAACCGCATCATCAACCACCCGGTCGCGAGCATGATGGTCGCGTGCTGGAGCCCCTCCGACACGCGCCCGTTGTAGAGGATCCCGGCCATGATCCCGTCGCCCACCGCGTGGACGATGACGGCGACCAGGAACGCGAGGAACAGGATCGGGACGAACGTGAACTGGAGCGTGACCGCCCCCGCACTCGAGAGCTCGGAGCTCGAGACGCCCTCGCCCGCCGTGATCATCTGCGGCAGGAACACCGCCGCCATGATGTAGATCGTGACGAGGAAGACGAAGAACGCGATGTAGATGACCGTCACGTAGGTGAGCATCGAGATCTGGCGCGCCTGCTGCGCGAGCTGGCTCTCGCGCGTGTCGTGGGCGACCATCGTGAGGACGTCCGCGACGTTCCCGCCGGCCTCGTTCGCCCGCGTGACGATCGACACGACCCGCTGGACGAGCGGGGTCGGGACGCGCTCCTCGAACAGGCGGAGCGCCGTCGCCACGGGGACGCCCCACTCGAGCTGGCTCGCCATCTTGCGGATCTCCTCGCTCAGGAGCCCGTAGCGGCCCGTGCTCGCGACGACGATCGCGTCCGGCAGGGTCATCCCGAACCGGCCGGCCTCGGACACGTCCCGCAGGAAGTCGGGGAGCCGCTCCTCGATCTTGCTGATCCGCCGCAGCTTCGCCGTCATCGCGAAGCCGTAGGGCGCCATGAAGCACAGGAGGCCGAGGATCAGGAAGTCGAGGGCGGGGTTCGCGCCGGACCCCTCCCCGTGGCGCAGCTGGATCGTCTCGATCCCGGCGTAGTTGAGGAACCCGATCGCCCAGAAGGCGGCGGCGGCGACCCCGCCGGCGATCAGGAGCAGGATCTCGCGGGTGAAGACCGTCGGGTGCGGCGCACCGACCTCGGTCGAGATCGACTTGACCTTGCGGACCGACGCGGGAGCGTAGGGGGCGGCCATCCGTTACATCATCTCCTGCGTGAGCGTGTACATGAAGAAGATGAACCCGAACTGGGAGAGCGGGATCATCCCGCCGACGATCCCCCACAGGATCTCCAGCATGAACGAGCCGCCGCCGCCGATGATCGCGAAGATGGCGATGATGATCACGAGGAAGAGCGGGAACGCCACGACGACCGTGACGAACGTCTCGGCGAGCAGCCCCATCGTCTCGGTCCGCTGGAGCATCTCGAGCTTGTTCTCCCGCTCGAACTGCTCGGCCTTGAGCAAGAAGTACGGCTTCAGCTGACCGCCGCTCGTCGCGGTCGTCACGACGCCCTGCAGGAAGTCCTGGAACCGCCGGGAGGGGGTCCGCCCCGCCCCGCGGCGGATCGCCGTCAGGATGTCGACCCCGAGCAGCTCCGTGTCGCGCGTGATCCAGGCCGCCTCCTCGGCGACCTCCCCGTAGATCTTCTGGCGGCCGAGCTCCTTGAAGATCTGGTCGACGTTCACGTCGGCGGAGCTCATCGCCGACACGAAGCTCATCGCGGGGCTGATCTTCCGGTCGATCTTGCGGCCCCGCTCCTTCGCCTTCGACGCCGGGGTGCCCATCAGGGCGAAGTAGGTGCCGACCGTCCCGAAGACGGGGAGGAGGACGCCGATGAGGAGCCCGAGCAGGAGGCTGCCCGCGCTCACGAAGAGGAAGCCGACCACGGCCCCGGCGATGACCGTCGCGATCCCGACGACGACCGTCGTCGCGTAGACGACGGCCATGTACTCGTCGGAGCGCATCCGGATATGGGCCTTGACGAGGTTCTCGTCCAGCGTCGGGTCGGGGGGACGCGCGAGGACGCGGGCGCGGAACGTCTTCCAAGCCCACCGCTGGAAACCGGTCATGGACGAGTGGGTCGGCTGCTCGCCCCGCTTCAGGCGGACCGCACGCGGACCGTCCCTTCGCATGCCGGTCGGCGAGGCGGTCCGGACGGTCGGGGTCTCGGCGCTCATGCCGACTTCGGCGCCTCCGGCGCCTTGGCCGCCTGCGAGGCCTGAACGCGCGCCATCACGTCGTTCGGGTCCTTGTAGTACTGTGCGATCGTCCGCCAGAGCTGACGATAGTCGGTGGTCTTGCTCTCGACGAGCCACCGAATGACCTGCGTCCGCCGCTGGAACTCCGCGTCCATCTCCTCGGTCGTGTAGTTCTTGAGTTCCATGATCTTGTCAAAGAGGAACGAGTGACCCTTGAACACGAACTTGTCCGTCGCCGGGTCCCACTCGTAGACGGTGTTCGTGATCAGCTCGTTCGTCTCGGGCTCGAACCCGACGATCTCGAGAACCTGCTTCAGGCGGCGGACCACTCCCTTCTCTCCCCGCGCTTGAATCTCGATGATGACGTTGTTGAGCGCCGAGAGCAGGATCCGGGGCGTGTTGATCGGAGGGTTCTCGAGGCGGTTGACCATCGACTTCACGCTGTCGGCGTGCATCGTCGAGTAGGTCGTGTGGCCGGTCGCCATCGCCTGGAACATCGTGTACGTTTCCTTCCCGCGGACCTCGCCCACGATGATGTAGTTCGGGCGCTGCCGGAGGGCTGCGCGCACGAGGTCGAACATATCGACCTCCCCCGCGGCCTTGCCGTCGATCCCCCGGTCTCCCGTTCCGCTCCTCGTCGCACCGGGGATCCAGTTCTCGTGCGGGAGGTTCACCTCCCGGGTGTCCTCGATCGAGACGATCTTCGCGGTCGGCGGGATGAAGAGCGCGATCGCGTTGAGCGTGCTCGTCTTCCCGGCGGCGGGACCGCCGCAGACGATGACCGACTCGCCCTGTTCCGCGGCAAGCCAGAAGTAGGCGACCATCTCCTCGCTCGCGGTTCCCATCGCGACGAGGTCGACCGGAGTGAACGGTCGCTCCTTGAACCGACGGATCGTGAAGCTCGCCCCGCGAGTCGTCACCTCGCGACCGTACGTCGCCTGGATGCGGTGGCCCTCGGGCGTCGTGCCGTCCAGGATCGGGGCCGAGACGCTGACGGCCTTGTTGCAGCGCTGGCCGAGCATGACGATGAACGAGTCGAGAGCGTCCTCGTCGGAGAACGTGACGTTGGTCTTGACCGACTCGAACTTCCCGTGGAAGATGAAGAGAGGCACGTCGACGCCGTCGCACGAGATGTCCTCGACCTCGACGTCGCGGATCAGGGCGTCCACGGGCCCGTACCCGACGAAGTCGCGGAGCGTGTAGTAGATGATCCGCTCCATCGAGATCGGGGAGAGCGTGATCCCGCGGCTGCGGAAGTACTCCCGTGCCTCCTCGCGGAGGTACGCGCGCTTGTCGGCGAGAGAGAGCGACCCCACCTCGCTTCCGAGGATGCGGTTGAGGGTCGACTTAAGATGCTCGACGAGCTGCTTCTCGTGCGCCGAAAGCTGCGGCTCGATGGCCTCGTAAAGGTACTCCTTGTTGCGGTCGTTGTAGGTGACGCGCGAGTACGAGTACGGGGGGTTCACCGCGCTCACCTCGATCACCTTCATGCTCGGCTCAAGGAGCGGAGGCATCGCCGTGATGAACGTCCCGGGGAGCTCGGTCGGCCCCTCGGTCAACGGGGCGCCAACGAGCGGCGAGGTCTCGGGGGCGGGAGTCGTGCTCGGGGTTCGCGGGATCTTGACGCGGAACGTGGTCGACGCCATCGGATGACTACGCACCTCCGATCCCGATCGACAGGATCACACCGGCATAGTAGATGCTCGCATAGTTAACTGCGGTGAGCGCGAGGGTCAAGTCGGTCGTGACCCCCGTTGGGTTGTTGCAGCTCCCGGTGTACGGCGAGAACGAGTACTGCCCCGAAGGGATGACCCCGCTCACGTTGAGCTGGTGCCAAAGGAACTTCGACCAAGCGCAGGGGTACTGCGTGCCGATCTCGAACGTGTAGCGGAGCGTCGGGCTCCCGACCGAGGCCAGGTGCTGGGTGAACCGAAGGTGGGAGTAGACGTCCTCCGAGCCCTGGCCGGTGATCGTAGTCGCATTCCCATACAGCTGGAGGAAGCTCGATGAGACGGTCGTATTCCCCGCGAGCGAGGTCACGTTGAACGGCGGAGAGTACGCCATCTGCTGGAGCCCGCCGGACTGCACTTGGACGACCCCGTCCGCCTCAAGCTGGTAGAATTGGGACGGGTAGTACCGGTTGGGCAGTTCCATCGAAAGAATCCCGGTCGGAACGGTGAGATAGTAGGGACCCGACCCGCCCGGACCGATGGAGAGGCTCTGGTTCTCGAAGACGCAGTAGGAGGAGTTTACCGGTTGGCCGTAGTTCGCGGACGTCGCTCCGGTGACGCCGAGAGCGTAGAAGCCCCGGGGACAGGTCTGGGGGACGAAGACGAGGGAGCCCTGCGTCGGCTGGGCGATGAGGGGGATGTTTCCCGAGCTGATGGTAAACGGAGTGCCGAGAGTCGGAGGGACCCCGAGGACGTACTGGGTGTCGATGTCTGCCTTCAGCTGGGCGAACGACGCGCCCGCGGCGCTCGTGAAGGTCGCCTCGTTCTCTCCCATCCAGATCGGGACGTATTGCGTGAGGAAGAGCCCGAAGAGAGCGAAGAAGACGAGAAGCGCGAGGAGCGTGCCGATGACGGCCACGACGCCCCGCCGGTCGGAACGCAGTCGCCGCGCCCGGCGATAGCGCCGGCCCGACCGAGACTCGACCGCTCCCCCCATCAGATGGACCGCGGCTCGAAGTACGACCTCCGAGCAGCGTGAATTAGGCTGGGTTCGGGTATAAATATGTGCTCGGCGGACGGCGGAAAGAAACGACTCGAACGTCAGCCTAAAGTCGCCCCCCTCTCTGCCCACCCGATGACCCTGCGCGAGATCACCTTCACTCTCCCCAATCGCCCAGGTGCTCTCGCTCGGGTTGCCCGCACGCTCGCGCGAGAGAAGCTCAACCTTGCGGCGATCAGCGTCGACTCGGCCGCCGGGAAAGGACGCGTGCGCCTGATCGTGAACGACCCCGACCGGGCGATGATTCTCTTGCGGTCCGCGGGCTTCGAGGTCGAAGCGCGCGAGATGATCGCGGTCCGGCTCGAAGACCGGGCCGGAACGTTCCTCCGGGTCCTCGAGAAACTCGCCCAAGAACGGATCAACATCCAGAGCGTGGCGATCCTGGTCGCCCGGGAGGGCAATCAGACCCTCGTTGCCCTTTCGACGAGCGACCTCCCCCGCACTCGAAGGGTTCTCCACCGGTCTGGCATGACGAGCCAGGCCGCCGAGCGCTTGGTCTCGAACGAGGAACTCCTCGCGACCGCCCCCGCGATCCCGACCGAGTCGGTCGGTCTTCTTCTCTGAGGCTTGTCGCACAAACCGTATGAGGGTCCGCCTCTCCGGATGGAGCCGCGCGGTTGTGGTCTAGTGGTTAGGACGGTAGCTTCCCAAGCTACCTACTCGGGTTCGAATCCCGACAACCGCATTTCCCCCATCGTTCGCGGCCCCGCCCTCCGAGGCTCGCGGACCGACTCCCGGGGAGGTTCCTCCGTTCAGAACCGAGGGACAGTGTAGGCGGACGGGACGAGGTCGGGGTCGACCTTGCCGGTCGTGGCGTAGCGGTAGAGCGCCGCGCGAAGAACCCCTTCGGCAGCCGACCCAATCAGCCCGACAATCACACCGACCGCGATCCCGGCGCCGATCAGGACAAGCCCGAGGACGACGGACGACGAGACGAACAGGAGCAGGCCGAAAACGCCCAGGACCACCGCTCCCACGATCCCGGCTCCGATGATGAGCCCGACGACGAGGTTCGAAACGACCGTCCGTCCGAAGGTCGAGGTGAACAACTTCGCGGACCGGCCCAGCGAGCTCCACGCGCTCAGGTCCTCGTAGAGCAGCACGGGAATGATGAAGAAGGTCACCACCGCCCACGTGACTCCGCCGACCGCCCCGATGACGAACCCGGCGACCCCCCGCGCACGGCTCGCGACCAGCTGGATGAGGACCCCGACGGTCGCCGCGATGAGCGACCAAGCGAGCAGCCTGCCGAGACGCGACCGGGCAACTCGCCATCCATCGGCGGCGGTGGGCTGCTGCCCGGAGAGCTTCAGCATGGCAGCGCCGATCAGGGCGGCGGAGCAGTAGACCGAGATGAAGACCATCGTGAAGTACGCGGCCACGAGCATCACGAGGGCGGCCAGGATGACGGACGGAGAGGTCGAGTACCCGTTGGGTCCCGCGCCGAGCGGCCACGCCACGAACACCCATCCCAGGATGAGAAGCACAACGACTGCGAGGATCGAGACTGCGGCCACGACCGGGAACACCAGGAGGGCCCGGTCCTCCGCGATGAGGCGGAACGAAGTCTTCGTGAGCTTCCAGGAGTCGGAGAACGTGCCGGGCATCGAACTCTGCCGAGTCTACGACAGAACGGCGTCCCGATTACTTGACGCTGACCAACTTCCCTCCTGTCACAGCCGCGGGTCAGAGGGTGCGACGGGCCGTCCCGTGACCAGCACTGTCGTGCCGAACGTCCACTCGAACCACCCTCTGGGTGTTCATTCTCACAGGATTCCTTCCGATGGGCTCTTGGGATGAGGGGCAGTGCTGACGCAAGAAGGAGACGAAGTGATGGAAATTGAGGTCCGTCCTGGCCGCAGTCAGGACCTTCCTGCGATTCTAGAAGTGTACAATCACTACGTGGAGCGGAGTCCGGCGACCTTCGAAGTGTCGCCCGTCCACCCTTCGGAGCGGGCGGGTTGGGTTCACGAGCACCTGGCCGGCGGCCGCTACCGCCTGTGGGTCGCCGTGGACCGGGAGCCCGGGAATCTCGTTGGGTGGGCGACGACCAGCCCGTTCCGTCCCCGTGCGGCGTACGTGACCACGGTCGAGTCGTCCGTCTACTGCCGCGCGGGTAGCGAAGGTCATGGAGTCGGCTCCCGTCTCTACACGGCCCTCTTCCGTTCCATCCGGAACGAGGACATCGAACGGGTGGTCGCTGCCGTGACGCTCCCGAACCCCGCGTCGGTCCGCCTCCATCGCCGGTTTGGCTTTCGGAGGGTCGGGACGTTCCATCGGGTCGGCCGGAAGTTCGACCGGTTCTGGGACGTGGCTTGGTTCGAACGACCCCTGCGTATCCCCAACGGGCCTCAGGTCCCGGCTGCCTGACTCGAACAGGCGACCTGAGGATATCCACGGGGGCCGCCGGAGGTCCGGCAGTCTCGCCTACAGTCCCCCGCTCTACCACTGAGCTAAGCCGGGACGGCTCGAGGAGCGGTGTATCACCTATAAAACTCTCCCCCGAGGTTACGGGCACCGGCGGAGATGCGCGAGGTCGAACACCGTCGGCACAGTCGTCGGGACCACGGCGCCATCCATATCAACGAGGAGGGGCGCGCGATCGCCCGACGGGTCGCGCCGACGCTCGGTCGATTCGACCGGGTCGTTTCCTCCCCAGTACCTCGTGCGTTGGACACGGTCGAGGCGCTCGGTCTCTCGGTCGACGCGGTTCTCCCGGAGCTCGCGATGGTCCCGGACGACGTCCAGCGCGTGCTGGAGGCGTTCCCGCCCCGCTCGTTCTCGGACTATGTACGGCTCGCCCGTCGCCGACGCTTCGTCGCCGAATATGCCCGGCAGCAGGCGGAGCTGATGCGACGGGAGCTGGAGCGTCTCCCCGAAGGGGGTCGTCTCCTCATCGTCTCGCACGGGGGCGTCATCGAGCTCGGAGCGGCTGCCGCTCGGGGCCACGATGTCCTCGGCTTCGGGGCGACCGCCGACTACCTCGAGGGTGTTCGCCTCATTCTCGAGCAGGGCGAGTGGGTCCGGGCAGAGGTCCTTCGGCTGCCTCCGCCCGAGCGCCCCGCCGCCAGGTGAGAGCTAGGCGAGAGCGCGGCGGACCCGATCGGTCACCTCGTCCGGCGCCCCGCTGGCGTCCACCGTCCGAAGTAGGCGGCGCTTCCGGTAGTACTCCAGCAGCGGGGCGGTCTGCTCGGCGTACACCTTGAGCCGAGTGGTGACCGCCTCCGCCCGGTCGTCCGGGCGTTGGATCAGCTCCGTCCCGTCGCGGTCGCACCTGCCCGAGACCTTGGGAGGATTGGTCGAGAGGTTGTAGACGGAATTGCACTTCGGGCAGGTCCTCCGTTCCGAAAGTCGACGGACGAGGAGGTCGGGGGAGACGTCGAAAGAGACCACCCGGTCCACCTCGGAGAACTTGCCGAGCTCTTCCGCCTGAGCGAGGTTCCGGGGGAACCCGTCCAGGATGTAGCCGGCCCTAGCATCGGGTTGTTCCAGTCGATCGTGGAGGATCTCGAGGACCAGATCGTCCGGAACGAGCGCTCCCGCTCGCATGTGGCCTTCGGCCTGGAGCCCGAGCGGAGTCCGGGCGGCGACCGCAGCTCGCAGGAGGTCTCCGGTCGAGAGGTGGGGGATCCCGACCTCCTTTGCGATCCGTGCGGCCTGCGTGCCCTTGCCGGCGCCCGGCGGTCCCAAGAAAACGATTCGATGCGCCATGCGGGGTCGACCTTCGCCCTTCTACTAAGCGGTTTTCGCAGAGGTCTCCTCGCCGATGCGACTTCCCCGGCACGGGCGGCCGGCGAGGGCGTCCTCGAGGTTCGGGAGGTCCCGACCGGGGACGATGAGGAGCGGGATGTGGGCGCGTGCGAGGGCGTCCGCTCCCAGGCGGTCGAAGAGGAAGTTCTGGCCCGCCTCCCCCGAGGTCCCGGCGTGGACCATCGCGCGGAAATCGGGCCAGCTCATCCGCTCGATCCGGCGGGCCCCCGGGTTCGTACGGGGGTCTCGGTCGTAGACCCCATCGACATCCGTCGCGTTCACGACGCGCGCGGCACGGATGCGCACCGCGACGAGCGCCGCGACCCCGTCGGTGGTATGGCCGGGCTCGGTCCCGCCGAGGATGACCGGCGAACCGTGTCGAAGCTGCTCAACGACCTCTCGGACGGTGGTCGGTGGGTCGGCCGGGGTGGGGGGACCGACCCGAGCCGCAAGAAGGCGGGCGTGGAGGCGGGTGACCTCGATCCCGACCTCATCGAGCTCGAACTCGGTGAGGCCCAGTTCTCGACCCATCCGGATGTAATCGCGGGCGCTCCGACCTCCTCCTGTGGTGACGACGAGGGGCCGCTCCGTGCCTACCTTCCGGAGAAGCTCCGCGAGCCGGGTCAGGTACTCGCTGTCCCCGCTCCCGGTGAGAAGCACCGAACCCCCAATCGAAAGGACCACCGGGGCTCGGTCGGGAGCGGGAGAAGAGGGCATCCGGGGACGGGAGGTCGACCCGAGTTTATCACTATGGGTCCCGGGCGGCGTGTCGTTGAATAGGGGAGGGAATTCGGGGAAACGTGCCGGAGGACCTCGAGCGGGCGAAGGTGGTCGCCGCGAGGTATGCCGTCGAGCAGTACGTACGCCCCGGCTTCCGTCTCGCTCTCGGAACCGGTTCGACGGCCGGTCAGGCGGTCCGGGCGATCGCGGAGAAGTTTCCGGACGGGAAGTTCGATTGCGTCGCGAGCTCACAGGCGACCGAGGAACTTGCCCGGAGTCTGCGGATCCCGGTCCGACCCCTGCGCGGGGACGACCGGTTCGACCTGATGCTCGACGGGGCGGACGAGGTCTCCCCGTCGCTCGACATGACGAAGGGAGGCGGAGGGGCGCTTCTCCGGGAAAAGCTCCTAGCGCGCCTTTCTGCGACCGTCGTGATCGTGGTCGACCCGTCGAAGCTCGTCGGGGCGCTCGGAGAGAGGGCATCGATCCCTGTCGAGGTGGTTCCGTTTGCTCGGCCGGTGTTGGAACGGGATCTTGCCGGCGAGGGATACCGCGTCCGCCTGAGGGTCGGCGAAACGGGTCGCCCGTTCGTCACCGACAACGGCAACGAGATCCTCGACCTGTCACCTCGCGAACCGATCTCAAATCCCGCCGCGGCTGCCGAGGCGATCGAACGCCACGTCGGGGTCGTGGAGAGCGGGATCTTCGTCGGCCTCGCGAGCCGGGTCGTGGTCGGGCACCCCGACGGACGGGTGGACGAGCTCCGTCCGGCCCGCGCTCGAAGGCCCTGAAAGTCGTTCCGGTCCGAGCGTCGGCGTTATCCGCGTCGGGGCGTGCCGGTCCCCACTGCCCCCGGGACCGCGAGGAAGCATGCAGGGAAAGTACATCCGAACACGCACCGACGACCACGTCGGGTACATCGAGATCGGCAAGCCCAAGGCGAACACCTACGACCTCGCGATGATGGAGGAGATGGACGCGGCGGTCGAAGAGTTCCGTTTCGACGAGAACGCACGCGTCATCGTCCTCGCGAGCTCGGTGCCCGGCTTCTTCAGCGCCGGCGCGGACATCGAGATGCTGAAAGGGAGCCAGCCGGACTTCAAGGCGATGTTCTGTCTCCACTGTCAGGAGACGCTCGACAAGTTCGCGTCGACCCCGAAGGTGGTGGTCGCCGCGATCAACGGCCACTGCGTCGGCGGCGGTCTCGAGATCGCGCTCGCGACCGACCTCCGCATGATGGCGAAGGATTCGGGTAAGATCGGACTTCCCGAGGTCACGCTCGGCGTCCTCCCCGGAACCGGGGGCACGCAGCGCCTCCCCCGCCTTATCGGGACCTCGCGCGCCCTCGACATGATGATCACGGGGAAGCTCCTCACGCCGGACGAGGCGCTCTCGATCGGTCTCGTGAACTACGTCTTCCCGAAGGAGACGTTCGAGAAGGACGTCCAGGCGTACGCGAGCACCCTCGCGAAGGGCCCGATCCGCGCGATCAGTCTCATCAAGCGGTCGGTGCTCGAGGGGATCGAGATGCCGCTCACCGCTGGCCTCGCGCTCGAGCGGGAGCTCCAGAACCGTCTCTTTGTCACCGAGGACGCGAAGGAAGGCCTGAGCGCATTCGTCGAAAAGCGAAAGCCCACCTTTAAGGGACGTTGAACCTCTAGGACGGTCGCTCTCCCATGTCCGTACCCGGACCGCACCCCAAAGGAGCCCCCTCCTCGAAGAGCCTGCAGGACGGCGGCACCATCGAGCCCGTGCGGGAGATCCTGTGGGGTTCGTCCGCCGGGGTCCGGAAGTACGAGACGGCGGAGGAAGTTCCGCCGGACATGCGGAAGCTCGTCGTGAAGCTCCTGGTCGTCCAGGCCGACACGGAGTTCGCCTCGATCCAGCAGCATCGCCCCTGGCTCGACCGGGCTCCCACGCTCGAGGACCGCTGGATCGAGTCGCGCATCATCGCCGACGAAGCCCGCCACGGGCTCCAGGCGTGCCGGATCCTCCGCGATTTCGGCGAGGAGGGTCAACGGCACATCGACGAGCTCCTCTCGAAGAAGGAAGGCGAGCACAAGCTCGACGCCTTCAACATGAAGTTCGACCGATGGAGCGACGTCGGGGCATTTACCTGCTTCGTCGACCGCGTCGGCGTCTATCAGCTCCGGGCGTTCCAGGAGTGTTCGTACGGCCCACTCGCGCGAGCGATGCCGCTCATGCTGAGCGAGGAGCAACTGCACCTCAACTTCGGTGCGAGCGTTCTCCGCCGGATGGTCCAGGACGGCCCGAAGTACTCGGGCTCGAAAGAAGAAGCACAGGCCGCGGTCCACAAATGGTACCCGCGAGCCCTCGACATGTTCGGGCACTCGAACTCCGACACGAGCCGTCGCGCGATCGAGTTCGGCCTCAAGCGATGGACGAACGAGGAAGCCCGCCGCCGGTACATCGAGGAGGTCACGAGCCTCGTCGCCGCCCTCGGCCTAGAGCTCCCGCCCCCTGAGTTCGACCGACACGTCCTGTAGTTGGGTCCTCCGGCGACGCGCCGAGGAAAGCCCGAAACGTCCCTGGACCCGAAAGTTCGGGCGATGCCGAGCGGGTTCGATGCGGAGGCCTGCCTCTCCGATGGACGAAGAGGACTCCCTGGACCCGCTTCCGCCGGGGTCGTCGTTCGAGCACGTCCAGTCTAAGCTACGAGATGCCCGCCCGGGCCGGGGTGCAGAACGAGCGAGCGTTCCACGCCAGGAAAGCGCGCGAGCCTCCGACGCACCATTGAGGCGTCGCGTTCGAGCGTGAAGACGTGGAGGTGGGCTCCTGCATCGTGGGTGTACGCTGCCACGGGGCGGTTGGCCTCGCGGTTAATGGTCCGGACCTCGGAGAGGAGCGCTCGCGATGTGGTCGTGAGGTAGTCGAGCGAAGGCTGAGAGTTCTCGCAGACCTCGCGGAAGCTGTCGCACTCCTCCATCACGAGCGGAAAAAGCCGTCCGGCATCCCGGTTCCGGATCGCGGCCCGGACCTTGCGGATTCGCGCCGGTAGCTCGGCGAGCCTTCGCGAGTAGGTGGGACTGGTCGCGACGGTGGACTGCATCGCGTCCTCCGACCGGACCGCCTTCACCGGCGCTCCGGCAACGATGAGCACGATATCGACGAGCTCGGGCCAATGGTCCGGTCCAGAGAGCGGACGCGCGTAGCAGTCGCTCCCATCCGCTCGGCGGCCGGCTCGCCACTCCACGAACCCACCGAACACGGAGCGAGAGGCGCTTCCCGAGCCGAAGCGCGCAAGTTGGGAGAGCTTCCGACCCGAGAGCAGCAGGCCGAGCGCCGCGGTGCTCGCACCCGCAAGCGCAGCGAATCCGCT
>DASPTO010000047.1:0-6674 GCA_035623375.1 Thermoplasmata archaeon | reverse complement strand
GTCGTGTTCCTGCACGCGGGCGTGGTCCTCGCGGTCGGCGCTCCGGCCGAGATCAAGTCGCGGACCGGGACCGTGAACCTCGAGGACGCGTTCCTTTCGATGGTGCATTCGCGCCCTGCCGGGGGTGGATAGCGGGATGGGCCTCCTTCGCGTGGCCGCGGTGGCGCGTAAGGCGCTCGGCCAGCTCTCTCACGATCGACGAACGGTGGTGTTCGTCCTCATCGTACCCCTCATTGTCGCCCTCGTCTTCGGCTACGGCTTCGGCGGCCAACCGACCCACATTGCAACGGTCGTCGTGAACGACGACCAGGGACCTGCCGGGAGTGCGTTCCTCTCTGCGCTCCCGGGTGGGGTCCTCGACCTGAGCAGTTCCTCCAGCAACTCGAGCGCGTGGTCGACGGTCCACTCCGGAAGCGCGTGGGCCGCAATCGTCATTCCGTCGAACTTCACGGCGATGGCGCGGGCCGGCCACGCGTCGGTCCTACTGTACCTAGATGGTACATCCCCCACGATCGCCGCCGCGGTCGTCGCGGCCGTCCAGACCGCGCTCACTCACGCCTTCGTCGCGAACGGGTCGGGACCTACCGTCCGCCTCTCCTCCCAGTACGTCTACGGGTCGTCCGGCACACCGTTCATCGACACGATCGCCCCGGGGATCATGGCGCTCGCGATCCTGTTCATCACGACGGTCCTCTCGATCATCGTCCTCGTCCGAGAGCGCTCGGCCGGCCTCCTCGAGCGTCTCTTCGCATCCCCTCTTCGACCGGCGGAGTTCGTTGCCGGGCACGCGCTCGCCCTCACCGTGGTGGCGCTCGGCCAGGTCGCGGTCCTGTTCGTCTCTGCGCTCCTGATCTTCCAGGCGACGTTCGTCGGCAACCTGTTCTTCGCCTACGGCGTGCTCCTTCTGTTCGGCATCGGGAATCTTGGGCTCGGGATGCTTCTCTCCGCCATCGCGCGCAACGAGTTCCAGGCGATTCAGTTCATCCCGCTCCTCTTGATTCCGCAGATCCTCTTTGCCGGGGCGCTCTTCCCGATCGAAGCGATCCCGTTCGCCTTCCGGCCGGTTTCGGAGATCCTTCCCCTCACCTACGCGGCCCGTGCTCTCCAGGATATCTTGCTCCGAGGATGGGGAGCCTCGGGGGTGGCGGTCGACCTTCTCGCCCTCACGATCTATGCGGCGCTGATGCTCGGCGGGGCGATCGCCCTCGTGCGACGTCAGGCATAGCCGTCGAACGGCGTCCGTCCGCGAGGCTTATCGGAGGGACTTGGGTCGTGCCGCCACCATGCCGAATCATCGCCGACCCGATCGGGGACCCGGGAGCCATCTCCCGGCGGGTGGGCATATCCGGCACAACCGGGCCGTCTGGGACCGGGTGAGCACGTGGTATGACCGTCGGTTCGCGAAGGTCCTCGGAGGGTCTCATGCCGCGTCCTGGGGGATGTTCCGAATCCCCGAGGACGAGCTCCGCCTCCTCGGGTCGGTCCGGGGGAGACGGGTTCTCGAGGTCGGTTGCGGGGCCGCTCGTTGGTCGATCGCGCTCGCGCGGCGAGGCGCACGACCTGTCGGGATCGACCTCTCCCTGTCGCAGCTCTCGAAGGCCCGAGTGCTGGTGTCGAGGTCGAGGCTTCGCGTACCGCTTCTCCTCGGTAGCGTGGAACGCCTTCCGTTCCGCCCCTCGACGTTCGACATCGTCTTCTGCGACTGGGGCGCGATGTCGTTCTCCGACCCCGTACGCTCGGTGCCGGAGTGTGCTCGCGTCCTCAAGAAAGGGGGCCGGTTCGTCTTCGCCGCCTCGAGTCCGCTCCGGGACGTCACGCTCGACGCGAAGGCGGACCGCCAGGTCGCCCGATTCCTACGACCGTATTTCGGGAGAGGTCGTCTTGACCTCGGACCGAACGACGCGGTCGAGTTCAACCTCCCGTACGGGGAATGGGTCGACCTCTTTCGCCGCCACGGCCTCTCGGTCGACCGATTGGTCGAGACGCGCCCGGCGCCCGGGCAGGGTTCGCGCTACCTCTCCCGCTCCGACATACGGTGGGCGCGTTCCTGGCCCATCGAGGCGATCTGGAAGCTCGTGAAGGAGTAACTCGCCCCGTCACCCTGTGCCGGACGCGGGTTTCCGTTCGAGAATGTACAGCACCCGGATCGGGAAACCTCCGCCCGCCTCGGGCCCCTCCCAGCTCCGAAGACACCGGAACCGGCCGCGACGCAGGGACCGCGCGTACGCTTGAGAGAAAAAGTGGAGCACCGGCCCATCGGGCGAGAAGTCGAACGTGTGGGGACCCACGCGCTCTCCCCGCCCGTACCAACGGTCGGACACCGAACGTACGGAGTAGGCGTGGAACCCTCCCGGGACGAGAGCTCGTCGGACGAGAGAGAAGATCTGTTCGTGGTCCTCTCGAGTGAATTCCATGTTGAGGAAGAGGTTCGAGAAAACGACGTCCACCGACCGGGGCCGAAGCCCCGAGAGGAACCGGACTGCCTGTCCGTGCACGACGTCGAGCCCCGCCTGGCGAGCGAGCGACGTTCCGACCTCCGAGACGTCCACGCCGCGGACGCTGTACCCCTTCGACCGAAGCTCGGCGAGGTCTCTCCCATAGCCGCTCCCGAGCTCGACCCATACCGGGCCGACGTGCCGATCGCGAAGGGCCGACAGCACCCAGTGGAGGAACGGGCTGGCCTCGTCTCCGAAGAACGTCGAATCCGACCGGTACTGTGCGTTCCAGAACTTCGCCTGGCGTCGAGAGGCGCCATCCGAAGGAGTCGGGGAGAGGACGCGACGACGAGCGGAGGACATGGGAGCGGTTCCGAGGGGCGAACCCACCGACCCTACAAGCTCTTCGGGCGGGCGAGCCCGGTGGCCGCTCGCGGTCCGGGAGGGGCAATGCGTGCGCGCGAGTTTATGACCGACCACAGTTTCGCGCAGCCGTGGAGTCGTACTTTCGGGCGATCGAGTCCGAGGTCGACCGTGCGTATTCGGTCGCCGAGGCGGCCCGGCGCGTGGGGTACGACCCTGAGGTCATCCCCGAGATCCCGCGCGCACAGGATATGGCGATGCGCGTCGAGAAGCTCCTCGCCCACCTCGGCATCGAGGGGATCTCGGCCGAGATCCGCGAGCTTGCGTCGACCCTTCCCCGCGAAGAGGTCGCGCTCACAATCGCCCGACGGATCGCGCGGGACCCGGCGCGGGGAGAGTCGGTCGCGGCCCGAGTCGATGCGGCCCTCCGGGTCGGACTCGCCATCCTGACGGAAGGGATCCTGGTCGCCCCTCTCGAGGGCCTCGCCGAGGTCCACATCTGCGACGACAAGGTCCACGGCTCCTACATCGAGCTCTACTACGCCGGCCCGATCCGGGCCGCGGGCGGGACCGCTCAGGCGCTCAGCGTCCTGCTCGCGGACGTCGTCCGCCGAGACCTCGGCCTCGCCGCCTTCCGTCCGGACCCCAAGGAGGTCGGACGGTATCAGGAGGAGATTCCGCTCTACAAGTACCACCAGCATCTCCAGTACGTCCCGACCCCCGAGGAGATCGGCCTCGTCGTCCGGAACGTTCCGGTGGCAATCTCGGGGGAGGCGACCGAGGGCGATGCCGAGGTGAGCGCCTTCCGCAACCTCGAGCGGGTACACACGAACGGAATCCGTGGAGGAGCCTGCCTCGTCATCGCGGAGGGGCTCTGCCAGAAGGCGGCGAAGCTTCGAAAGATCGTCGAGAAGCTCGGGCTCGACGGATGGGAGTTCCTCTCCGAACTGGGACACTCGACCGGCGACGAGGAGGAGACTCGGACCCCCAAGTACCTTCAGGACTCCGTCGGCGGTCGCCCCGTGCTCGCCCACCCGAACCACCCGGGCGGTTTCCGCTTGGTCTACGGTCGAGCGCGAACGACCGGGCTCGCCTCCTGCGCGGTGAATCCGGCGACGATGGCGCTCCTCCAGAACTTCATCGCGATCGGGACGCAGGTCAAGCTCGAGTACCCCGGCAAGGCGGCCGCGATGGGGGTCTGCGACACGGTCGAGGGCCCGATCGTCGAGCTCGACGATGGGACCGTCACGGCGGTCCACGACCTCGCCCGGGCCGAGGAGCTCCGTCCGAGGGTACGGAGGATCGTGGACCTCGGGGAGATCCTCGTCTCGCCGGGAGAATTCCTCGAGAACAACCAGCTCCTCGTCCCGCCCGGGTACTCGCTCGACTGGCACCTCGAGGAGCTTCGAGCGGCCGGAGCTCCCGAGGAGGAGGGCGTCGGAGTCGCGACGTACGACGATGCGGTCCGGGTCTCGCAGACCTACCGCGTTCCGCTCCACCCGCGCTGGCTCCTCTTCTGGCACGACCTCACCCCTGCCGAGGTCCGGGCGCTCGGGGAATTCGTCGAACGGAGCGGCCACTGGGTGGAGGGGTCGCTCGTCCTTCCGGCGGACCCACTCTGGCGGGAGGTCCTGATCCGGCTCGGATTCCTCTTCTCTCCCGTCGGCGGAGACGACCTGCGCGGCGAGCCCGACGCCTCGGCCGCTCTGGTCGGCGGTCTCGGCCTCGCCCCGGAGGGCGAGATGCTCGTACGTCGTGTCTCGCTCGACCCGGTGGAAGAGGACGCGCTCTCGTACGTGAGCCGCCTCGCGGGAGTTCCCGTGCTGGCCCGCGGACCGTCGAGGGTCGGCGGTCGAGTGGGCCGCCCGGAGAAGGCGTATCACCGGAGCATGCAGCCGAACGTTCACGGTCTCTTCCCGGTCGGCCCCGCGGGCGGCCCGACCCGTTCCCTCCCGGAGGCGGCGCGCCGGACGATGCGAGACGGGGTTCGGGTCGACCTCGGCCTCCGCACCTGCCCGAAGTGCGGCCGGTCGACCGTCTGGGCTCGTTGTACCTGCGGGGTGCACACCGAGCCGACCGGAAAGACGATCACCGAGCCCCTTCCCGTCGCCCGCCTCTGGAGCGACGCGCTCGAGCGATTGCGGCTCAGCACGCCTCCGGTCGTCAAAGGGGTCAAGGGCCTTACGTCGCCCGGGAAGATCCCGGAACCGATCGAGAAGGGGATTCTGCGGGCGACGCACGCGATCTCCGTCTACCAGGACGGGACCGCCCGGTTCGACCTCACCGACCTTCCGCTCACCCACTTCCGTCCCTCCGAGGTCGGAACCGACCTTGCGACCCTGAGGTCGCTCGGCTATGCCCGCGACTGGCTGGGGGCTCCGCTCACCGACCCCGACCAGTTGGTCGAGATCCTCCCGCAGGACCTAGTCGTCTCCCGCTCGTGCGGGGTCTACCTCACGCGATTGGCCCAGTTCGTCGACGACGAGCTCGTTCGCCTCTACGAGGTGGAACCGTACTATCGGGCGAGTCGACCCGAGGACCTCGTTGGCCACGTCGTCGTCGCGCTCGCCCCTCACACGTCGGGCGGGGTCGCCGGCCGGATCCTCGGGTTCACGGAAGCGGAGGCGTGCTTCGCCCATCCGGTGTTCCACGCCGCGAAGAGACGCAACTGCGACGGGGACGAGGACTCGGTGACGCTTCTCCTCGATGCTCTCCTCAACTTCTCCCGGTCGTATCTCCCCGAAAGTCGCGGCGCCCTCATGGACAAACCGCTCGTGCTCACGACCCGTCTCGAGACAACCGAGGTCGACAAGGAGGCGCACAACGTCGATGTGTCGGTCCACTACCCTCTCGCGCTCTACCGGGCCGCCGCCGACCGCAAGAACCCGAAGGAGGTCGAGCCGATGCTCGACCTGGTCGGCCACCGGCTCGGCTCCTCCCGTTCGCTCTCGGGCTACGGATTCACCCACGACACGCGGTCGATCGCGGGAGGGCCGTCCCGCTCTGCCTACCGCGAGCGCCGGCCGATGGTCGAGCTCGTCGAGCGGTCGATCGTGCTCGCCTCCCAGATCCGCGCGGTCGACCTCGCAGAGGCGATCACGCTCGTCCTGAACGCCCACTTCCTCCCCGACGTGATGGGGAACCTGAAGAGTTACGGGACGCAGACGTTCCGCTGCAAGGAATGCGACGCATCGTACCGCCGGCCGCCGCTCACGGGCCGGTGCGTCGCCGAACGGCCGGGCGGCCGGTGTGACGGCGAGCTCCTCTCCACGGTCTACGAGGCGTCCGTGCGAAAGTACCTTCCTTTGTCGCAGCGGCTCGGCGCGATGGAGGGGATCACGCCGTACGTCCGCCAGAGGATCCAATTGCTCGCGGACTCGGTGGCGACGCTCTTCCCCGGTGCGACCGCCCAGACGACGCTCGACCGGTTCCGACGCGAACCGGGGGCGCCTCTCGCCGGGACGGCGAACACGGGCCTCACCGGACCGTCCGAGCCGAGCGACGCCGCGGACTCGGAATCCGGAACGTCCAAATAGCCGACGCCCCGTGGAAGGACGGCGGGCTTGTGGGGTAGTCTGGACTATCCTGCTGGCCTTCGGAGCCAGCGACCTGGGTTCGAACTCGCGGGAGCTCGTCTCTCCCCGACGGAACTCCCAGCAAGCCCGCTCTCCGCGCGTTGTGCGCGGAGACCAATCGCCCTAGCGGAAGTAGCCCGGCGACTGCACGGGCTCGGCCCGCTTCTCCTCGTCCGCCTTGACGGCCTCGAGGATGTCGACCGCGAGGATCGCGGGAACAGGGATGATGCGGACTCGGCCGCGCTCTTCCCCGCCCGACCCGTCGAGCTCGATCGCGAGGGCGTTGTCACCACTGATTGAA
>DASPTO010000046.1:0-3283 GCA_035623375.1 Thermoplasmata archaeon | reverse complement strand
GGACGATCGCCCAGGCGAAGCGATCCCTCCCCCCACCGGTACCTCCCGGCGGAGTGGTCCACACGATCGAGCGTCAGGTCGTCAAGGTCCGGTGTCGATTCTGCGGGTCGCTCGGGAATGAGGTGGACGGACGGTGTCCCTCGTGCGGGGCTCCGCTTTAGCTCGCCGCGTCTCGTTCAGAACGGTAGTTCTCGGAAAAGTTGTCGGAATCCGGCCCGTGTCCAGAGCACGGCCACGGCCCCGGTCACGACCGCGAGCGCGGCCGCCACGAGGCCGAGTGAGAGCGAGGCCGACGACGGCGAGAGGAGGGCAATCGACCCGGTCACCAGCATGCCGAAGAGGAGCGCGATCCCCGAACCGGTCGCGGCCAGCATCCCGGCCGGCCGGAGGAACTGGGGACGGGGTCGCTCTTGGAAATCGGAGAATCGGGCGGCGAACGCGAGTCCCCAGAAAGTGAGCACGACCGCCGCGGCGACGACGAGCAGGGTCACCCCGAGAAACGTCCCGACGGAGAGGTGAAAGAAGAGCCCCACGAGTACCGCGAGACCGAGGGCCACGGTGAGCGAAGGGGCGAGCACGTACGCCACCTTCGCCCGGAGCACGTTCTCGGCGGAGAGCGGGAACGCATAGAGCGACTGGACGGCCTTGCGCTCTTGGCCCACCGAAGTGGCGCCCAGCACGAGCGCGAAGAACCCCGCTACCCAACCGATCCACAGGACGGAAACCAGCCCGCCCAGCGTGCCGCCTTCCACGAGAACGAGGACGATCAGCGCGATGGGGATCACCAGCGTCGGGAGCATCTCCCGTCGGCGGACGAGCCCCTTCAGGTCCTTTCCTGCCAGCGCCGACTCCGCGGCATTGAGACCAAAAAGGGCGAGCACCGGGTTCGAGGTCGCGTAACGGTGGGCCTCCAGACGGACCTCGGTCGTCGTGGGTACCCAGTATCGCTCCCGAAGGTCGGTCGCGAAGTAGAAGAGGAGGGCCACGAACACGATCTGAGCGGCCGCGAACCCGTTCGCCGCTCCGTTGTTCCCGATAGCCCAGAGGCTCAGGGCCTCGGTCGACCAGAAGAAGGGAACCAGGACAGTCACGACCGCCACCAGGGAGAGCCGCTGCGCGATGCCGAAGAGGAAGACCGGATTGAAGGCGAACTGAAGAAGGAGGATCACCAGGATCAGCACGACGGCACGGAGGACGAAGCTCCTCTGACCACTGCGGCCCGCGCTCACGGTGTCCGCGTGCTGAGTCTCGGCGCGCATCATCTCGACCAAAGTCGCCCCCATGAACAGTGCCACGATGGCGAAGCCGAAGGTCGCCGCGTAGAGCGGGCCGATTCCGCCGAGCAACGCGAGAGGCAGGAGCCCCCCGAGCAAGATGGCGACCGTGGGAGAGTACGTGTAGGAAATGGCGGTCACCGACGCGAGGATGTACTCGAACGGTGAGATGGGAAGCCAGTTCGCGGAGTCGCTCCCCGCGAACTTGGCTGTCGCAGTGAGCTCGAACATGAGCCCCGCGACGAGCACGACCCCGACCGAGACGAGCGGGACGAACGGCAGCCACACCTCCCCGACCGCCGCCAGCACGTGTTGCGGAAGAGCCGTGGCTCGGACGATGCCGGTCGCGACGACCATCGCCGCAACGAACAGCACGGCGTCGATGACGAGGATCAGTTCGGGCCGACCGAGGACACTCGCCGGGTCGGAAGAACTTCGGCCGGAGCGGAGCTGGGAGGAAATGAGGGTGGTCGCGATGCGGCGGACGCGGTGCAATTTCATGGCGCCTCTATCGGCTCAACGCATCGACGATGTCACGGAGGTCGCCGGTACCGGTGAGCTCAAGGAAGACCTCCTCGAGGTCGCGGCCGGTGAGGCCGGCGCGTTCCCGGATCGCGGCGACCGTTCCGGACGCAAGAACGCGTCCCCGGTCGAGGATCACGATGCGGTCGCAGATCGCTTGGGCGATCTCGAGCACGTGCGTGCTGAACAGGATCGCGACACGTTCGTGGGACGTGAGGCTCCGGAGCAGGTCCTTCGTGATGCGGGCCGACCGCGGGTCGAGGCCGTTCAAGGGTTCGTCGAGGATCAGGAGTTTCGGGTGGTGGCAGAGCGCGGCGATGACCGCGACCTTTTGCTTCATTCCCTGCGAGTAGCCGCTGATGAGCGAGTTCTCGTGGCCCGCGAGCTCGAACGCGGAGAGGTACTGCCGAATCCGCTCGGACCGGGTCGCTCGGTCAAGCCCGTACATGTCCGCCACGAAGTCGAGGTATTCCGCGGCGGTCAGGAATTCGTACAGCGCGGGAGACTCGGGGACATAGCCGGAGATACGCTTCGCCTCCTCGGGGTCGAAGTTCACGTTACGCCCGAACAAGCGGATCTCCCCGGAATCGGCTGGGATGAGCCCGAGGACCGCCCGCATCGTGGTCGTCTTACCGGCCCCATTCGGCCCGAGGAGGCCAACGATTTCACCCGCCGCCACTGAGAAGCTCACCGACGAGAGGGCCCGGACTTCCCCGAACGACTTCGAAATGCAGTCGACCTGGAGCATCGACCCCGAGGTCTCTCCGAGGACCTCTCGCGCTCCCGAAGGTGTACGAGCGCCCGAAGGAATGACGACCATCCGTGCCACCGAAATGGGGTCCACCGCTCATTAACCCCCCCGGGTCCCGACGGACGATGGCCGGGGTCCCGACTGGAGGCTTTCCGGCGGAACGGTCGCTCGTGCCGGGCAGTCGCTTCGCCGTTCAGTTGTCGAGAAGAGGGGTTGAAAGGTCCGGCCCCGCGGAGAGAAAGCTGAGCGATCCCACGGAAGGGGCCGCGGCGGGCCTAAGGGCCCCAACCGCGTGGGTCAAGAGCTCGTACGCCGAATCCTCCGTGTCGCCGTCCTCGTCCCCTGAACCATCAGCGCGGACGAACACCCGCAAAACGTCCCGTTGGATTCCGAGCAGAACGTACCCGGCGCCATCCCGACGAGCCCACGCGAGGAGCCGACCCGGGGCCCCGTCGACGACTCCGACCCATCGCAGGGACCCGAACCAGCGGCCGGAGAGGCGACCCAACACCGCGTCCGGGACGGCCCCGGGAGGGAGTTCCACCTGCGCGATCGGCCGGAGTTCCGGCGAGCCCGCGGCGAAGCGGTTCGGGACCGCTCCCACGGCTCGATAACCCTCGGCCGAATGCTCGACGCGCCCCTCCCGTTCGAGACGACGCAACGACCGGGTGAGCGACTCGGGATGGGCGTGGAGAACGCGGCGGAGGCCGCTGAAGGCGATTCGTCCTTGAAGGCC
>DASPTO010000045.1:0-4163 GCA_035623375.1 Thermoplasmata archaeon | reverse complement strand
ACGTGGCGGATTCCCCGCGCGACCGTCTCTTGGGCCCACCGCTCGACGGCCGGAATATCGGGAAGGTGAGCGACTACCTTGTTCACGATCGCTTCGCGTCCCGTGCGCTCGGAGAGCGTCCGCGCGAACGTGCGAGGGTCGGCCGACCGGTAGTGCGGCTGACCCTCGTGGTTCTCGTCCACGAGCTCGGGCACGTCGAGCGCGTCCACCCTCGGGACGGCTTCGATGATCCGGGCGACCGCGCCGATCCGCTCCTCGACTCGGTGGGCGGGAGTCCGGCCCGGAGGAGGGACGGGCTCGAAGAAGAGCGGGGATGCGCGGAGTGCTTCGGAGAGCAGACGGACCATCGTCGGGATACGGCTGAGCCTCCTGGGGGAAAGGAACGGGATAAATCGTTTCGTCCCCCGTCGCGGGTTGCAGCGGACGCAATCGTCGCTCGGGAGCGGCAATTCCGTGGGCCCCGCCGTGCGCCAGCTTCGAACGGGGCGAGCCTTCTTATTCCACGGGCCGTCGTGCGGGACGATGTCGGCCGCCATCGAGGTCTCGGGCCTCGTCAAACGGTACGGCGACCTCGCCGCCGTCGACGGAATCGACTTCACCGTGGCGGCGGGGACGGTCTTCTCGTTCCTGGGTCCGAACGGTGCCGGGAAGACGACGACCACCGAGATCCTGGAAGGGCTTCGGAAGCGGACGGCGGGCGACGTCCAGGTGCTCGGACTCGACCCCTGGAATCAGGGGGATGAGCTACACCGACGGATCGGCGTGATTCCCCAGGACTTCCGATTCTTCGAGAAGATCACCCCGAAGGAAGCGATCGAGTACTACCGCGCCCTCTTCCATACCCGCGTCGACCCGGTCGAACTCCTCCAGAAGGTCGAGCTCGCCGACAAGCTGAACTCGCGATACGACACCCTTTCGGGTGGCCAGAAGCAGAAGCTGGGCCTTGCGCTCGCGCTCACGAACGACCCCGAAATCTGCTTCTTGGACGAGCCGACGACCGGCCTCGACCCGCATGCCCGCCGGGCGATCTGGGAGGTCATCCGCACGCTCAAGAAGGAAGGTCGGACGGTCTTCCTGACCACCCATTACCTCGAGGAAGCGGAGCTCCTGGCCGACCGGGTCGCGATCATTCACAACGGTCGGATCATCGCGGCCGGTACTCCGGCCGAGATCATTCAGGAGCACGGTCGACCGGCTCGGATGACCGTCGAGGGCAGCCCTGCTCTGGCGGCCTACCTTCAGATGAACCTCGGCGCGGCGGCCGTCGTGGAGGACGGGAAGGTCTCGGTGACCCTTCGAGACAAGGGGGACGCGCTCAAGATCCTGACCGCGATTGAGGAGAGCGGCCTTCCCTGGACGAGCTTCACCACCACCAAGGACACGCTCGAAGACGTGTTCGTCCGCCTCGTCGGCCAGATGGACGAGGGTGCGCTCAAGTCGGGAGGGAGGAAGTGAAGCTCAGTCACATCGCAGCCGACTTCAGGATCGTCTCACGGACGTACTTCCGCAATCCGGTCGCGCTGTTCTTTACGCTCTTCTTCCCGATCATCCTCATCGGGATGTTCGGGCTGATCTTCTCAACCGTCGGTTCGGGGACGGTCACCCTCGAGGTGATCAACCAGGACCACAACCCGAACGGGGTCGGCTTCACGAACACGAGCGTCGCGTTCCTCGAAGCGCTCAACAAGACCTCCGTAGTGAGCGTCCAGTTGGTCTCGGTGAGCCCGCAGAACTTCTCGACGTATCTCGGACAGAACGATATGTCGGCCGGACTCGTGATCCCGAGCGGGTTCCAGTCGGACTACCTCCGTCACGTGCCGGTGAACCTCACGGTGTACACGAATCCCGAGGCCGCATCGGCACAAGGGACCGTGCTGGGAGCGATCTCGGGGGTCGCGAACGGGTTCAACCTGAAGGCTGCATGCAACGGAGGGAGCTGCGCACCGATCATCGGCTTCACGAGCCTCAACGTGGGGAGTCAGGTCTACAAGTACATCGACTACCTGATCCCAGGGCTGATCGGCTTCACGATCCTGACGAGCCCGATGTTCTCGATGGTCGACATCGCATCGTCGTATCGGAAGGACGGGATCTTCCGGGAGCTCTCCCTGACGCCCCTCTCGCGGTCCGAGTGGCTGACCTCGAGGATCCTCTGGTACGTCGCGATGACGTTCGTCACCGCGGGGATCATGATCGGAGCGGGCGTCTTCCTCTTCAACGCCCACGTCACGCTCACCTGGGGCCTGGTGCCGTACCTCGTCGTGGGACCGTTCTTCTTCGTGTCGCTCGGGATGCTCGCTGGGTCGGTCGCGAAAACTCCCGAGAGCGCGGCCCTCATCGGGAACGTCATCACGTTTCCGATGATGTTCCTCTCGGGGACGTTCTTCCAGGTCTCCGAGATGCCACCCGGCCTGCAGGAGTTCGCCCACATCCTTCCGCTCTACTACGTGATCGATGGGATGAACCAGGTGATGCTGTTCTCGAACACCTCACGTGCCCTGTTCGACATCCTGGTCGTGCTAGTTGGGTCGGTCGTGGTCTTCCTGCTCGCCATCCGCCTGTTCAAGTGGAGGGACGAGTGATGCCCGGGAGCGGGACCTTGGGCGTCGACCCGGTCGTCTTTCGCACCCTGATGGGTCGGTGGTCGACCGGGGTCTCGGTCGTCACCGCGCGCGACGGTCCGCACGACGCCGGCCTCACCGTCAACGCGTTCCTCTCGGTCTCGCTCTCGCCTCCCTCGGTCCTCGTGAGCCTCACGCGGGACGCGGACACGACCCCGGTGATCGAGCGCACGGGCCAGTTCGCGGTCAACTTCCTCGCCGCCGACCAGCGTCCGGTCAGCGAGCGGTTCGCTCGCCAGGTTCCCTCGGCCGAGAAGTTCCAAGGGCTTCCCTTCCACCGGGGAACCACCGGCCTCGCGCTCGTCGACGGCACGTTGGGCGCGGTCGAGTGCCGGGTCGCGACCCACGTACCCGCCTACGACCACATCCTCTTCGTCGGCGAGGTAGTGCACGAGGAGCTGGGCCGAGACGCGCCTCCCCTCCTGTTCTTCCGGGCGGCGTACGCGGAGGCCGAGGCCCCCGACCGACTTCACCTGGGGACGCGCGAGAAACGGTAGGCGCTGCGCCTTTAACCTCCCCGGGAACTCGACGGGCGATGCCCGAGGGGCGACGGAAGGTCCAGCTCGCGATCCTGGGGAGCGGCCCCGCCGGTCTCACCGCCGCCCTCTACGCCGCGCGCGCCGAGCTGAAGCCGCTCGTGGTCGCGGGAGTCCCCGCAGGGGGCCAGCTCCTCATCACCACGGATGTCGAGAACTACCCCGGCTTTCCCGAGGGAATCCAGGGTCCCGAGCTGATCGATCGCATGCGCCGCCAGGCCGAGCGATTCGGGGCAGAGTTCCTGGACGACTCCCTGACGGCCCTCGACGTCTCGCACCACCCCTTCGCCCTCACCACCGGAACACACGGAGTGGTCCTGGCGGATGCGGTCATCGTCGCCACCGGGGCGAACGCCCGGTGGCTGGACCTGCCGTCCGAGTCGCGACTCAAGGGCCACGGGGTGTCGGCGTGCGCGACGTGCGACGGGTTCTTCTTCAAGGGAAAGGAGCTCGCCGTCGTCGGCGGCGGGGATACCGCCATGGAGGAGGCGCTCTTCCTTACCAACTTCGCGACCCATGTCACGATCGTGCACCGACGGGACGCGTTCCGGGCGAGCCCGATCATGCTCGACCGGGCACGAAATCATGCGAAGATCTCCCTCCTCGTCAACACGGTCGTGGAGGAAGTGGTCGGCCACGAGGCCGTCGAGGGGCTTCGGGTCCGGAACGTCCAGACCGGTGAGGTCTCGCGGCTCAAGGTCGGGGGGCTCTTCGTCGCCATCGGTCATGTTCCGGCGACCGACGTCTTTCGCGGGGTCCTGGATCTCGACAAGGACGGCTATCTCAAGGTCCACGACGCGACTCGCACGAGCGTCGAGGGAATCTTCGCGGCCGGAGACGTCCACGACCGGCATTACCGACAGGCCGTGACGGCGGCCGGGGACGGGTGCCGGGCTGCGATCGACGCGCAGCGGTGGCTTTCGGAACACGAGCGGCCGACCACGTCGGCACTCGCCGCCTCGTCTCCGAAGGCCGTCTCCGCAGGACCCCGTTCTCGACCGGGATA
>DASPTO010000044.1:0-3578 GCA_035623375.1 Thermoplasmata archaeon | reverse complement strand
TTCACTCCCCACCGCCCGGCCGGGAGCGGGAGGACCCCGTCACGCGAGAGCGGCCGCCCGAGCATCGCTCGCGCTGCCTCGCGAAGGAGCGGTACGCCGGTCGCCTTCGTGAGGAACGGGAGCGATCGGCTCGCCCTCAGGTTGAGCTCGATTACCTGGTAGCCCCGGTCCTTCACGAGGAACTGGACGTTGAACGGACCGCGGATCTTGAGCGTTCGCGCGAGGGAGCTCGCGGCCCTCAGGAGGTCCTCCTGGACCTGGGAAGGAGTGTGCCGCGGGGGAAGGCAGAAGATGGCGTCCCCCGAATGGACGCCGGCCTGCTCGACGTGCTCGAGGATCCCGGCGACCAGGACGCGCTCGCCGTCCGACACGCCGTCGAGTTCGAGCTCGTCCGCCCCCTCGACGAATTTCGTGATCACGACGGGATGCTCCGGGGAGACCCGCGCAGCTTCCGAGAGGAACCGACCGAGGTCGTTCCGTCCCGCGATCACCCGCATCGCCTGGCCGCTAAGGACATAGGACGGGCGAACGAGGACGGGGTAGCCTACCTCGTCCGCGAACTCACTCGCCTCCTCTACCGTCGTGAACGCACGCCACGCGGGCTGCGGGATCTTCAGCGTCTCGAGCAAACGGGCGAACCGGGCCCGGTCTTCGGCCGTGTCGATCGACTCCGGGGAGGTCCCGAGGATCGGTACCCCACACATGTGGAGGAGCGGGGTGAGGTTCTGGGCGAGCTGACTCCCCACGCAGGTGACGACGCCGTCGAACGACTCGAAGTCGTGGATGTCGCGGAGCCGTTCGAGCGTGATCTCCTCGAAGTAGAGGCGGTCGGACCGGTCGTAGTCGGTCGAGACCGTTTCGGGGTTCGAGTTCAGGACAGCGACCCCCGGGACCCCCTCCGCCTTGAGGCCGTCGACCAGGTTCATCGTCGACCAGTCGAACTCGACGCTCGAGCCGATCCGGTAGGGGCCGGCTCCGACTACGAGCGTGGAGCCCTTGGGCATCGGCCGGACATCGTCCTCGTCGGCCCGGTACGTGAGGTAGAGGTAGTTGGTGCGGGCCGGCCACTCGCCCGCGAGCGTATCGATCATTCGGACGCGGGGGCGGATTCCGGCGGAGAGCCGGCGGTGCCGCACTTCCTCCTCGTCCAGACGGGCCCCGCGACCGATGGCCCGGTCCGAGAGGCCGAGCTCCTTCGCTCTCCGGAGGAGAGGCGCGGTGAGTCCGGCCCCTCCGGCGGCGCCGACGTCCCGGTCGACCGACTCTACCTCCGCGAGCGCATCCACGAACCATCGGTCGATGTAGGTGAGCCGGCTCACCTCCTCCGCCGAGATGCCGGCGCGCAACGCCTCGAGGACCCGGAACAAGATCTCGGGGGTGGGGGTGGAAAGGTCTCTTCGGATCTCCTCCGGACTTCGGGGGCTCGTCGGAGGCACGAGGTCCGCCCGGGGGTCGCCCATCCGGACCGCCTTCGAGACCGCTTCGGGGAACGAAGCACCCACTCCCATCACCTCCCCGACCGACTTCATCGCGGGTCCAAGGCGCCGGTCGGCGCGAGCGAACTTGTCGAGGTCCCAGCGTGGGAGTTTCACGACGACGTAGTCGAGGGCCGGTTCAAACGCGGCGGTGGTGACGCCCGTGATCCGATTCTTGAGCTCGGGAAGCGTGTAGCCGAGCGCGAGCTTCGCGGCGACGTAGGCGAGAGGGTAGCCCGTCGCCTTGCTTGCGAGCGCGCTCGAGCGGGAGAGCCGGGCGTTGACCTCGATCGCGTAGTACTCTTCGCTCGCGGGGTCGAGCGAGAACTGGATGTTGCACTCCCCCACGATCCCGCAGGCTTCGGCCGCGCGAAGGGCTGCCTGACGGAGCATCTGGTACTCGAAGTCCGTGAGCGTTTGGCTCGGAGCGATGACGACGTTGTCCCCAGTGTGGACGCGCATCCCGAGGACGTTCTCCATGTTGCAGACGGTGAGCGTGTTCCCTCGAGCGTCCCGGACGACCTCGTATTCGAGCTGCTTGAACGCGCCGACGTATCGCTCGAGGAGCACCTGGCCGACCGGACTCTGGCGGATCCCCCGAGCGACCACGTCCCGGAGCTCCTCCTTCGTCCGCGCCACTCCTCCGCCACGTCCTCCGAGCGTGAAGGCGACCCGCACCATCACCGGGAACCCGAGACCCTCGGCCGCTTCGAGCGCCTCTTCGACCGAGTAGACCGCTCGGCTGGGCAGGGTCGGGACGCGTGCCTTCGTCATCGCCTGGACGAACTTCGCCCGGTCCTCGGTCGCGCGGATCCCGGCGAGGGGCGTCCCGAGAACCTTCGTCTCGGTGCGACGGAGGATTCCCTGGTCGGAGAGCTGGACCCCACAGTTGAGCGCGGTCTGGCCGCCGAAAGAGAGAAGAAGGCCCTCGGGGCGCTCGGCCTCGAGAATGGGCGCGACGAACTCGGGCGTCAGAGGCTGGAAGTAGACACGGCCCCTCTTCGGAGGGTCGGTCTGGAGGGTCGCGATGTTCGGGTTCACGACGACCGCGTAGACCCCTTCCTCGTCGAGCGCCTTGAGACACTGGCTCCCCGAGTAGTCGAACTCGCCGGCCTCCCCGATTTTGAGGGCCCCGCTCCCGAGCAGGACAACCTTCGAGGGAAGAGAGATGGTCATGCGCGTCGCCTCACCTTCTGAACGAACTGGTCGAAGACGAACCCGGCTTCCTGGGGGCCGGGGTGGCCCTCCGGATGCCCCTGGAGGGCGAGGACACGGCCCGTCAGGTCGCGCAACCCTTCGAGCGTACCATCATCGGGGTTGGTCGCCCACGGTTCGAGTCCCGTTCCGCGGAGCGACCGGGGGTCGACCGCATAGCCGTGGTTCTCGCTCATGATGATCGCGCGGCCGTCCTCGAAGCAGACCGTCTTGTTCTGGCCCCGGTGGCCGTACTTCAGCTTGAACGTCGTTGCGCCTCGGGCGAGCGCGAGCAGCTGGTGACCGAGGCAGATCCCGAGCGTCGGGAGCGCTCGGGTCGAAGGACGGCGGAGCTCTTCGATCGTGGCGGCGAGCTCGGACGGGTCTCCGGGCCCGTTCCCGACCAGAAGCCCCACGACGCGCCGCCCGTCCCACCGTAGCGGGACCGGTTCGTCGTACGGGAGACGCAGCACTCCGACCCCCCGGTCGAGGAGCGCACGAAGGATGCTCGCTTTCACACCGCAATCCAACACCGCGACGAGCGGACCCTTCGGAGGGCCGAGGAGCTTCGGTCGCTTTGGGGCGACCTCGGCCATGTAATTCTCCTCGGCGTATCCGGGGGCATCGGCGATTGCTCGCCGAAGCTCCTCCTCGCTCGGCACATCGTCCGGCGCTCCGACGTGGAGGACTCCGCGAACGACACCCTCCGAGCGCAGGTGCTGCGTGAGCCGTCGTGTATCGACCCCTCGGACGGCGGGCACCCCTTCCTCGGCGAGCCACTCTTCGAGAGAGCGGTCGCTCGACCAGTGGTTGGGCGTGGTCGTGCCGCGCATGACGACCCCTCGGACCTGGACCTCTTCGCTCTCGAGGACCGGAAGGCCCCAACCGTCCCGAGCGTCCGGACGCGGG
>DASPTO010000043.1:0-2676 GCA_035623375.1 Thermoplasmata archaeon | reverse complement strand
CTGCCGCGCCCACCTCGTAGGCGGGGAGGTCGCGCCCGAGGAAGTTGTGGCGGGCGCCCGGGATCTCGACGAACTCGAACGAGCGGTCCAGCGCCGACTGGGCCGCGACGAGCTGGCTCCACGCCTTCGCCGTCGACCGGTCGGCCGACCCTCGGACGTAGAGGAGGGGAACGGTCACAAGATTCGCAAGGTCGTGCGGACGAACCGGCATGGGATAGGCGAGCGCGACGGCCGTGAGACGGGTCTCTTGCGCGGCCAGCGCCAGGGCGAGGCTCGCCCCGTAGGAGGTCCCGAACACCGCGGCCTTCGCCGGGTCGACCATCTCGCGGCCCCGGAGGTAGTCGAGAGCGTCCGCGTAGAGTCGGAGGAGTTGGGCGACCTTCGAGGAGCCCACGTCGACTCCCCCGCGGAGTTGCGCGCTCGATCGGAGGGTGAGGTGGAGGGTGGGCCCGGCGCTGTCCGACTTCACGATGTCGGGAATGAGCACCTCGAACCCGGCCCGAGCGAACCGGATCGCGGCGTCGAGGAGCGTGGTCGTGATCCCATAGGTGTCCGGAGTGATCAGCACGATCGGATGTTTCACCCGTTTCGTGGGCGACAGTACGATGGCCTGCGCCTTTCCCGCGCGAATCGCGCCGGTCGGGAACGTCACCCGCTCGCTGCGGTAGAGGGGAGCCGGGGCCCCCGGCTTCTTGTCGGTCTTGAGCCAGGTCTTGTTCAGGAAGTCGAGCACGCAGAGCTTGAACCGCTCCTTGGTCAGGACCACGACGGCCTGGCGGGAACCGCAGATGTCACAGACCCCGACGACCCCACTTCCGAACCGCGCGTCTGGGAGATCGAGGAGTCGGTCGTCGTCGCGCATCGGTGGTGAACGGGAACGAAGTGCACGAGCCGGGCCCGATTCATAACCGTTGCCGACGGGGAACGCCTTTCCGAAGGGGCAGCACCGGAGAACGAGACAGGACGCTGGAACGGCCGGGGCGAACCTGGAGGCGGTGTCGGTCTCGGGGAACGAGCACGACGAGTCCCGCGGCGGATAGACGTGCCGCGAGCGCCCGGTCCGCGGTGACAACGTAGGCTCGACGCCGCACGGCGAGGTCCAGAATCGCCTGGTCGCCGCGTCCCTCCGCGGGGACGACGAGGAACGACCGTGCCAGCGCCGCGGCCGCGCGAGCCCCCGGGACCCCACGAGCGACGAGACGGTCGACCTCTTCGACCACGGAGGAAGGCACGACGAGACGCGCCCCGGGGAGGAGGCGTTCCACCTCCGCCCGGAGCGGGAAGCGCGCCCGGACCGGAAGCAAAAGGGCGTTCGCGTCCAGCAGGACCGGCTTTCGAGCGCGCGCGTCCTCGGTCGTGCTACGGGCGGGAGAGGACGACCCCGAGCTTGTCCCGGTCATGTTCGGCCGCCCCCCGACGTCCTTTGAGGAGATACCGCTGCGCCTTCTGGTTCGCGGTCTTCGGAATCTCCTCGAGGAACTCGATGTACTTCGGGACCATGAAGAATGGGAGGTTGGCGACGCAGAACTCGAACAGTTCCTTCGGGGCGGGATGGGCTCCGGGTTGGAGCTGAACGAACGCCTTCACATCCTCCTCGCCGAGCTCCGACGGCACGCCGACGACGACCGACTCTAAGACCGCTGGGTGACGGTTCAGCACTGATTCCACGTCGTACGGCGCGAGGTTCTCCCCGCGTCGCCGGATGACGTCCTTCTTGCGGTCCACGAAGTAGTAGTACCCCTCTGCGTCGCGGGTGACGTAGTCGCCCGTGTGGAACCAGAGGTTCCGCCATGCCTCGACGGTCTTCTCCGGCTTGTTGAGGTACCCCGAGAACATCGTGTAGGGGGACTTCGGGCGGACGACGAGCTCTCCTCGGACGTTCGGGGGCACCGGACGGTCCTCGTCGTCCACGACGTCCGCCTCCACGAACCCGAGCGGGGTTCCGATCGACCCGACCCGGATCGCGTCCGGAGGGTTCATCGTGGTCGTGCAGCCGCACTCGGTCATTCCGTAGAGCTCGATGATCGTGAGGCCGAACCGGCGTTCGAACTCGGGCCAGACCGTGCGGGTCGTCCCGGCGGTGAGCGCCGTGCGGACGGTGTGCGTGCGGTCGGTGGGCTTCGCGGGTTGCTTGAACAGCACGTTGATCATCGCGATGAGGAGCGAGATGTGCGTGGCGCCCAATTTCGCCGCCGTCTCCCAGTAGGTGCTCGCATGGAACCGCTCGTCGAACGCGGCCGTGAGGTCGTTGAGGAGGGCAGTGATGGCGGTCATCTCCTGGGCATTGCAGTGGAAGAGGGGAAGACCGGTATAGAGCACGGACGACGGGGTCAGGCGGCTCCGCCGGCCGATCTCGAGGGGCGTCGTGATCAGTTTCTGATGGGGGATGATCGCTCCCTTGGGGGGACCGGTCGTCCCGCTCGTGTACATGATCTCCGCGGGGTCGCTCGAACGGATCGTGGGGGCGGGGACGATCTCGTGGTCCGACGGAAGGTCCGAAAACGGCCTCGTCCCTTCGGGCAAGGTCGCGCCGGCATCCTCCGTCGCGACGACCCACTCGTGGGCGATGTGAAGCGCCTCTCGGAACGGCGCGTACGCATCCCAGAGGCGACGGTCGATCACGAGGCCCGAGGGGGTGCTGTCGGCGAGCTCGTAGCGCAGGATCTCGCCCTTGAG
>DASPTO010000042.1:0-4009 GCA_035623375.1 Thermoplasmata archaeon | reverse complement strand
ACTGGGAGCGGATCGTCCGTTCTCCCTGCTCGGCCCTGCTCTGATGATCAAGACCAAACGGGGACTCGCCCTCCTCGACCGCTGGGGCAGGTTCCGCCGGTTCTGGTCGGTCGTCGCGGACTTCGGGATCTTGCTCGCCGCGATCGCGATGGTGGTGATCGTGGCACTCCTCCTCTTCGGGGCGGTCGTGTCCTTCCGCATCTCCGCGGCCCAAGCCCCCACGCCGGCGGAAGCGGTCGGCCTCCCGGGAATCAACCCGTTCATTCCGATCGGTTACGGCATCCTCGCGCTCGTGGTCGGCATCGTTCTGCACGAGCTCAGCCACGGCTTCGTTGCCCGGTCTCAGAAAATCGGAGTGAAGAGCATCGGAGTGCTCTGGTGCGTCGTCCCAATCGGGGCGTTCGTCGAGCAGGACGACGCGGACATGCTCGCCGCGCCCCGACGGCGACGCGACCGGGTCGCTGCCGCGGGAGTCCTCGCGAACTTCGCTCTGACCGTCCTGTTCTTCTTTCTTCTATCGGGACTCATCGCGACCTCGGTCGCGCCGAACGCCGACGGCGTCGGGATTGCGTCCGTGCAGGGCAGCTCGCCCGCGGCCAACGTGACGCTCGCGCCGGGCGACATCATCACGTACATCAACATCACGAGCCACACGAACGGAACCGTCGTGAGCACGCACACGACCAGCGTCTCGCTCTTCGAGACCGCACTCGCGAACTCCCGACCGAACGATAGCGCCACGGTCACGTATTACTCGGCGAACCTCGGCCGCTCGGCCACGGTGATGATCGCCCACCTCGCGACCAACCCGAACAACCGCTCCCGTGGGTTCCTCGGCGTCGGGGTCCTGGGCCTCACGCCCGGCGAGCTCAAGCAGGACCTCATCTGGCCTCCCGGAAGCGACCAGGGGCCGGTCGTGGGCACGGTCTACTGGCTGATCCTTCCTCTCGGAGGGATCGAACCGGTCTCGGGGTACACCACGAACTTCTTCCATCTGACAGGACCGCTCGCGGGGGTCGGCCCGAACGCCTTCTGGATCGGCGCGAATATCCTCTATTGGCTCGCCTGGATGAACCTCCTGCTGGGGCTCTCGAACGCGCTCCCGCTCGTGCCCCTAGACGGCGGACTCCTGTTCCGCGACTTCGCGTCCTCGATCGCCGCCCGCATCCATCGTGGCTGGACCGAGGCAAAGCTCGACCAGGTCGGCGGCCGGGCCGTCACCGTCTCCTCGCTCGTCGTCCTCCTCCTCCTCGTATGGCAGTTCGTCGTACCTCGGCTCCTCTAGACGAGCGCTCGCTCTTCGCCCAGTACCCGTTCCTTCCGGGGGCGGAAACGCTCCTCGGAGAAGAGGCGGTCTCGGTCCGCACGCTCCTCAGTGACCCCGCGTTCGCATCCGCGCGTGCACTGGGACGCGCGCGGATCTTGGCGGCGGCCGAGGACCCACGAGGAGCCCGCGACCTCGAGGAGCTCGCGCACGCCGACCCGACCGTGCGGCTCCTCTCGTTCCTCTTCGCACGGGTGGTCTTGTCGGCCGCGTCCCCCCCGGCCGCGATCCGCCGGTGGGCGGTCTCGGAGGCGAAGCGGAACCACGGGCGCCTCCTCGCCGTTCCGACGGAAGAGCTCTCGGAGGTGGCTCGTCGGCTCCGGTTCCGCTTCGACCCCACGTCGGACGGCATCGAGGTTCCCCTCGTCGACTACCTTCGCCTATCGGTCCCGATCCGAGAGGCGGAGTTTCGCCTTCCACGACAGGCTCTGCGAAACGGCACGGTCGTCGTCCGTCCCGCCCGCGCGGCTCGTCTCCTCGAGGAGGCGGTCCGTCTTCGGCTCGCCGAGCCCCTTCCGCTCGCGGACGACGTGGTGAAGGAGGTTCGTGAGAGGGAAGCGGACCTTCTTGTGGAGCTCGCTCGTCGAACGCCCACACCGGTCGCGCGTCCTGAGCTTCGTGGCGGCCCGCTGCGTCCCGAATTGTTCCCGCCGTGCATCCGAAAGATGCAACGAACCCTCCAGAAAGGAGAGAACTTGTCGCACTCAGGCCGCTTCTGCCTCGCCGCGTTCCTTCATCGAGCGGGGGCGGACTTCGAGACGATCGTGGACGCGTACCGAGGAGCTCCCGACTTCGACGAGTCGGTCACCCGCTACCAGGTCGAACACATCACCCAACGGGACGGTGGTGCGGGCTACGAGCCGCCGGAATGTGAGACCCTGCGGAGCCACGGTCTCTGCGCGCGCGAGGGAGACCCCGCTGCGGACGACCCGCGGGACCGGGCACGGGACGAACGGTGCTTTGACCCGTCGCTCCGCCATCCGCTCCAGTACTATCGATGGCGAGGAGGGTCGGTCGTCGAGCGTGCCGACCGGGACGACCGACCGTCCGCTACACCTTCGAAGGAAGCGCGCGGTACACCTTCCACGCCCGCGCGACCGCGGTCCACTGGCCCGCGATAACGAAGTAGAGTAGAGCGACATCGATCACGGTGAACGTGAACCCCCCGAGGTGGAACCGAGACCACGGGAGGGAGGTCGCCCACGGCCACGGCAGCGACCAGTCGAACTCAAGGAACGCCGCGACCGCGATCACGACCAGCCGGTCCGCGCGCGAAAGGAGGCCCGAGTAGAGACGCCCGAGCCCGACGGCCTGCGCCTGGGTCCCCATGTAGCTCACGAGAAGAAGGCTCACGAGCGCGAGCAGTGCGAGGTAGGGGTTCGCGTAGCCCGAGACGGCGATCCCGAGGAGGATGGCGACGTCCGAGTACCGGTCGAAGACGTGGTCGACGAAATCCCCCCGGACGGACGAGCGGCCCGTCGACCGGGCGACCTCCCCGTCGATCACGTCGAAGAGCCCGGCGAAGAAGACGAGGAGTGCCACTGCGAGGAAGAGGTACGGGGTGGTCCAGCGCACGGCCAGCGCGACCAGCCCCGCGCCGATGGCGAGAAGGAGTGCGACGAGGCTCAGGTTGCTCGGTTCCCAGCCGAGGAACGGCCGGGCGAGCCGGGCGATGTACGGCTGGACCTTGGCCCGGTACGACTCGAGCACCATCCGACGACCCCTAGTCCGCCCAGTCCATGAGGTGCTCGGTCACGGCTGGGTCGCGGAGCCAATCCACCCTGCCCCACCGAGCGTGCCGCGGACCGCTCGCCCATCGCTCGACCTCCCGGGCGACCTGAGCGGGAGTCCGACCGCTCGTGTCGACCTCCAGGACTCTCCTCCCGCGAGCGAGTGCCTCGGACATGATCAGTCCGATCGCCTCTGCGAGGACGTTCTCCTTTCGGTTCCGCGCGTTTCCCTTCCCTGCGGCGCGGAGACGTCGTGCGAGCTCTTGCGGATGGCACCGGAGCACCACCACGTCCCGAATGGGGAGCAGGTGAGCGAGGTGACCGACCACTAGGTCCGACTCAAACCGAGACGGTTTCTGCCGAAGCAACCGGACGAGTCGACCGACGTCGACCACGACACGATTCGAGTCTCCCCGAGCGCAGCCGAGTCGGCGAGCGATGTCGCCGACCTCGGCCATCTCGTGTCGCCGGGACAGCGACCGTGCGACCGTCGATTTCCCGGTGCCGGGGGTTCCGGTCAGAGCGATTCTCCGAGTCACGTGGGAACCCGAGGCGGCCATCCCTAATCAGTGTCGTCGGAACCGCGACCCCGACACTTCCAAAAAGCGTCGCGACGGCGGAACAACCGGCGTCCATTCTTCGCCGAGAACGAAGGGTTATACCGACAGGCCCTTAGATGAGAACGACGCGAAGGTTAAGTAGGCGGAAGCATCCCGTAGGCTCATGCGACACGCCGGGAAGCGCACGGTGGTAACTGTAGCTATTGGCCTGCTGGTTGCGGTGTTGGTCGCGGCGGTTTTCGGAGCTGCGATTTTTGCCAATCCCCATGCCGGAGGAACGTCCAGCGCAGCGGCAAGCCACTCGACGAACCTAGGTGCAGCGGTCCACCCGACGCCCGGGGCGGCGACCGCTACGGTCTCGATTCTGACCCCGCCCGCCAAGTACACGATTATGC
>DASPTO010000041.1:0-3605 GCA_035623375.1 Thermoplasmata archaeon | reverse complement strand
CGTCGCCGAAGATGCGGCCAACCTCGTCCACGGGCCGAATCATCGAAAGTTTGGGTTATTAGACTGACGCGGCAGGGGAAACCACCGGTCCGCGCTGCGCGTAAGCATTTATATCGCGCACTTCTGTCAAAAATTCCCCCGACGCGGGGAGAGCTCCCACGGCGGAGCGGTGGCCTTTGACCGACGCGATCGAAGAACTCGAACGAAAGCGCGCGGAATCGAACGCGAAGGCGGACGAGTCGCGCGCGAAGCGGGACCGTCTGAACGCCGAGGCTCGGACGACCGCCGAGACCCGGGCCCGGGTCCTCGACGAGCTCCACGACAAGAGCGCCGAAGCCCAAGAACACCGGCGGCTTCGCGACACCTTCAATGCCCAGGTCCGCGAGGAGAAACGGCTCCGGGAGGAATGGAACCGTCGTCTCCAGGACCTCGGCAATCGCGTCCAGGAGTTGAAGCGAAACCGACAGCCGAAGCCCGGAGCGGTCCCGGTCTGGAGGCTCCGAAAGGAGCTCAAGGAGCTCGAGTTCCGTCACATGACGACGGCGCTCACCGGTGACCAAGAGAAGCGCCTCATCGAGGAGATGAAGCGGCTGGAGGCGGCGATCCGCGACCAAGAGGACCAGCTTCGTCAGGACCCCGAGGTGGAACAGACGCTCCGGGAGCTCACTGAGGCTCGCACCGAGGCGGAAACCCACCACGCTGCGGTGGGGAAGCTCGCGGAGGACGCTCAGCGCGAGCACGAGGCGATGGTCGCCCTCTACGAGTCCGTCGACGCGCTCCGCCGTCAGGCGGACGAGGTTCAGACCCATCTGCTTGAGGTGAAGGCCCAGGCGGACGAAGCTCACCGAGCGCACATTGCTGCCATCGAAGAGGTCCGCGACATCGAGAAGATGCTCTACGCCGCGCGCGGGGGTCGTGCGCCCCCGGCGTGGGGAGAGGCGGAGCCTCCGAAAGAGGAAGATTTCCTTGCCCGCTTGAAGAAGGGCGAGAAGGTGTCGACCGAGGACCTGCTCGAACTCCAGAAGAGCGGGCGCGCGTAGTCTCGGACCGACCGTGCCGCTCCCGTACGGACCGAGCGAGGTCGACGCTGTCCTGTTCGACCTGGACGACGTGCTGGTCCCCTTCCAGACCCCGGCATCGTGGCAGTGGGCGTGGCGCCCTCAGGGGCCCGTGCTCGGAGACCGCCGCGTGAAGGCGGCCGTTCGGCGTGCTCTCAAGTCGTGGGACCGTCGGCGGTGGCAGGGACTCACAGGAAAAGCGCCGCCGGCAGACCTCGCCGCTCTCCGGGCACATCTCGCGGACACGCTCGCCGCGGTCGCGGGTCATTCGCTCCCGCCTGCGGAAACCGAGGCGGTCGTTCGGCGGTTCCTGCATCCCGCAGGGGAAGTGGAGAAGTACGAGGACGTTCCCCGCGCGCTCGACCGACTCCGAGCCCGTGCCGTTAAGGTAGGGACGGTGACTCCGCTCCCGGTCGACACGGCACGGTGGTTGCTCCATCGATGCGGCCTTCCGGAGGGCCTCTTGCTCGGGTCGGGCGATGGCCCGGGGCCGTGCGTTCCCGACCGCGCCGCGTTCCGCTCAGCAGCCGAGGCCCTCGGGGCGTCGGCCGACCGAGTCGCGTACATCGGCGACCTCTTTTGGAGCGATGTGCGGGCTGCGGGACGTGCGGGGCTCCCGGCTCTTCTGCTCGACCGCCGCGACGCATGGCCGAAGGTGACGACCGGCCGGCTCACGACCTTGGATACGCTCGAGTCGACCCTCGCCGCCGGCGGAACACCGACGGATGCCGAGGGCGCCGACGCAGGATAGCGCCGTACGGTAGTCCGTTCGACTCAGAACATATATAGTCGGCCCGCCCGTGCGGCCCCCGTTGACGCGGTCCGTTAAGATCGACCAGACCGAGCTCCACCAGATCATGGAGCTCTACGAGAGCGTGATGTCTCACGCCTGTCACGGTCTCTTCTTCAAGGAAGGTTCGGTCATCGGTTCCGGAATGGCCGAGGAGGCTCTCCGGGACCGGGCTCACTACTTCGAGCGGGTCGCCCACATCCTCAAGGAGCGAGGTTGGGTCACCGAGATCACGTTCTCGGACCCCGAGGTGATCGTGAAGGGGTCGATCGAGGTCGCACCCAGCGACATCCCGACCTGCCACCGCCTTCGGGGCATGCTCCGCGAGTTCTACGAACGTTTTAAGGGGGGGCGCGTTAAATGCACTGAGGAGATGTGCTCGAGCACCGGGCCCTCCGAGTGCCGCTTCCGGATCGAGGAGCTGTAAGGAGGGAAGGAAATGATGGCGACGGGGAATGTTGGAGCGGTCGTTAAGGACCTGAAGACCCGCATCGGCGGGATTGCGACCGCGCTCGTCTCTCGGGACGGGCTCGTCCTCTACGCGGACGTGCCCGCAGGAGTCTACACGGAGACGTTCGCCATCATGTGTGCCACCATCCTCGGGGCCGCGGCTACCGCGAACACGGAACTCAACCGCGCTCCCCCCGAGAGGATCGTGATTGAGGGGAACGATTCGAAGACGATCATCGTGGGGAGCGGCAAGAAGGCCCTCCTCGTCGCGGTCGTCGACCAGACGGCGGACCTCGCGAAGGTTCTCGCCGAGGTCGTCAAGGTCGCGGACCTCCTGAAGGCGAACTAGGCGGTCCTACCGCATCCCACCCGTCGGGTTCGGGAGCGTTTTCGTTTCAGCTGGCGATCCCGGGGCCGAGGCGTCGGTCTCCGCCAGTGGCCACCCGGGTGACGTACCCCGCGACGGCAGCCGTGAGACGCGCCCACGCGATCACGCTGCGCTGACCCGAGATCAGCTGACGGACCCGGTACCGGCCCCAGAGATTGCCGTGCTTTTCCGTGAGCTGCTTTCTCCCGTAGCCGTTCCAGAACGCTTGGTAGAGGAACCGGACAAAATTGCCGCGCATGTGGTGATAGACAATCGCATCCGGCTGGTAGACGATCGTCGCCCCGGCGGCCACCGCCCTCATGTTGAGGTCGATGTCCTCGGCCGTGACGAACCGGGGGTCGAACCCGCCGAGTTGCTCGAACAACGCACGAGGATAGGCGAGGTTGCACGAGGGGAAGGTGACGTCGAACCCCTGCTGGTAGAGCTCGACTCGCTCGAGCGTCCCGTAGCGCGGTTTGCCGACGGTGAGTGTCCGTCCGGCCACGACCGAAGAGTCCCCGAGACGCGGGCGCAGCTGTTTCAACCATTGGCTGTCGGCGAAGCAGTCCCCGTCGACGAACGCGACCCACTGCCCGCGAGACTCCCGGACGCCGGTGTTGCGGCCCGCTCCGCGCGAACAGGGCCGCTCGATCATCCGAACGACGCCGGGGTACTTCGCGGTGAATTGCTCGACGATCTCCCGAGTACCGTCTCGGCTCTCCGCGTCGACCACGACGACCTCGAGTGGACCGGCCTGGGCCGTGAGGCTCTCGAGGAGCTGGCCGATGTGTTGCGCCTCGTTGCGAACTGTGACGACGATCGAAACGAGGGGGGCAGGGGTGGGGTTACTTCCCAATGTCCATCACGACAACGTCCTTCACCGCACGCATGCTCTTGAAGGGGAGCACGAGCCGGCCCGACGCATCGCTCTGGAAGAGGC
>DASPTO010000040.1:0-2892 GCA_035623375.1 Thermoplasmata archaeon | reverse complement strand
GCGCGGTAGCGAGACCGCGGAACTCGTCCTTCACGAGGTGCACCTTCCTCCGGAGTCGCTCCTCGGCACGGAAGGCGAAGGCCTCCACGTGGCGCTGGGTGCGCTTCAGGGAGGCCGCGTCGGCATCGCGAGCTGCGCGCTCGGCGTAGCCGAGGCGGCGTTCGCGGAAATGGCCAAGTCGGTCGCGAACGAGGACGCCGATTGGAAGCGAACGTTGCTCGCACGCGCGTATGCCGACCTTGCATCGGCGCGCGCGCTCGTAACGCTGGCCGCCGAACGGAAGGACGCCGGGTTGCCGTACCTCCACGACGCCTCAGTAGCCAAGCTCGTCGCATCGCGCGCCGCCGTCGAGATCGCGTCTGCCGGAATCGACGTTGCCGGTCCGGCGGCGGTCCGGTCGGGAGCAGTGGCGGAGCGACTCCTCCGAGACGCGAGGGTCTTCCCGATCGTCGAGGGTACGACGGAAATCCAGGAGCTGATCCTCGCCCGAGGCCTCCTCTCCTCGGGGGGCGGCCGAAACCCTTTGTAGCGACCCCGACTCCGAGGGCCCGTGCCGTCGCGTTCGCGCCCACCGTCCCCGTCCCCTGCGGGCCGGAAGGCACCGTCCGAGAACGTCCCGCTCGCGGAGACGAGCATCGACCCCGCGTGGCAGCGGATCCTGGTCGCGGACGGCATCACGTCGCTCTACCCACCCCAAGCCGAGTCCCTCAAGCCGGTCCTTGCCGGGAGGAGTCTGCTCCTGGCATGCCCCACCGCGAGCGGAAAGTCGCTGGTCGCTTACCTCGCGCTCCTCCGGGCAGCACGCGAAGGACGCACCGGGCTCTACCTCGTGCCCCTGCGCGCTCTCGCCCACGAGAAGGTCGAGGAGCTCGAAAAGTTCGAGGAACTCGGTCTGAAGGTCGGGATCTCGATCGGTGACTTCGACCTTCCGGCGGAGAAGCTCGAGAAGCTGGACGTCCTGGTCGCGACGAGCGAGAAAGCCGACGGTCTCCTCCGTCGAGGGAGTCCGTGGCTCGACCGGCTCGGGGTCGTCGTCGCGGACGAGGTCCACTTGCTACGGGACCCCGACCGGGGGCCGACGCTCGAGATCAGCCTCACCCGGCTTCGTCGGAACTACCCCGACCTCCAGATCGTCGCGCTCTCCGCCACGGTCAGCAACTCGGAGGAGGTCGCGGCGTGGCTGGAGGCGCACCACGTCACGTCCGAGTTTCGGCCGGTGCCGCTCAAACTCGGCGTGTACTACGACGGTCGGATCACGTTCACCGACCTCACGGTACGCGACCTCGCGGGCCGAGAAGAGGCCGTGCCCCGTCTCGTTCGCACCGTCGTCCAGGAAGGGGGCCAGGCTCTCGTTTTCGTCAATTCTCGAAAGGCGAGCGAACAGCTGGCCGAGACGTTGATCCCGACGGTTCGCAACCTGCTCTCCCCGGACGAACGCGCGAGGGCGAAGGCCGCCGCCCTGGAGCTTTCGTCCGTTTCGGACGAGGAGACCGAGGGGATTCGTCGACTGAGCGGCCTCCTCCCGAACGGCGTCGCGTTCCACAACGCATCGCTCACCAATCCGGAACGAAGGGTGGTCGAACGGGCGTTCCGTGACCGCGCGCTGAAGGCCCTGGTCGCGACGCCCACGCTGGCCGCCGGGATCAATCTGCCGGCTCGGAGGGTGATCGTTCGCGACACGAACCGATACGATGACCGGCTCGGCCTCCAAGCACCGATCCCCGCGATGGAGGTCCACCAGATGCTCGGACGGGCCGGCCGCCCGAGGTTCGACACCGTCGGGGAGGCGCTCCTGATCGCGCGCGCGCCCGAGGACGAGGACCGGCTCTTGGACCGGTACCTGTCCGCGCCGCCGGAACCGATCCAAAGCCGTCTCGCTGCCGAGCCGGCGCTCCGGATGCATCTGCTCGCGCTCGTCGCGAGCAAGGCGGTGCGGGACGACCGCGACCTCCAATCGTTCTTCGCCGCCACCTTCTATGGACAAACGCTTCCACTCTCGGAGCTTCACGAGAAGGTCGCCACGGTGTGTCGATTCCTCGAGCGAAACGACCTCCTCGTGCCCGGGTCGGAGCTGCATGCCACTCGATTCGGCGAGCTCACGAGCGAGCTCTATCTCGACCCCGTGAGCGCGATCGTGCTCCGGGACGTGCTCTCCCGCGCGCCGATCGGGGTGGCGGCGTTCCCCCTACTTGCCGCCGTTGCGGCGACCCCGGACCTTCCGCCCCTGTTCCTGAGGCGCGGGGAAGAAGCGGACCTTTTGGCGCGGTACACCGACGAGGCCGAGGAGCTGCTCGTGAAGCCGGAGGAGGCTCCTCTCCATCTCGACCTGGACGTCTACCTCGCGACCCTCAAAACCGCATCCGTTCTCGAGGCGTGGGTGAGCGAAGAGCCGATCGTGGAGATCACCCAGAGGTTCGGGATCGGGGCCGGGGACCTCCACTCGAAGGTCGAGGATGCCGACTGGCTTCTCTTCGCGGCCGGTCGCCTCGCCCGAGTGTTCCAGCGGCGGGTCGGGCGATCCGTGGACGACCTCTCGTTCCGCGTCCGCTACGGAGTGAGAGAGGAGTTGCTTGACCTGGTCCGACTTCGTGGAATCGGACGGGTCCGTGCCCGGATGCTCTACCGCGCCGGGTACCCCGACCGAGAGGCTCTTCGAAACGCGCCTCTCGACCGAATCGAGCAAGCGCTTCGCTCGCGCCGGCTCGCGGAGATGGTTGCGAACCAGCTCAGGATCCGACCGGGGTCGGACCGCTCGCCGAGCGAAGGAGCTCGAGGGGAGCCTCCGCCCCCGGCAGAGAGGAGGAGCCGCTCCACGGTCCGCAGGCTGGATGACTTCCCAACCGACGGGACGTCGTGACCCATTCGTCGATTGGTGTGAGCACCCGTAGGACC
>DASPTO010000039.1:0-2474 GCA_035623375.1 Thermoplasmata archaeon | reverse complement strand
ACGCCGGGGTTCTTCGACCCCTGGCTCGCGGCCGCGGAACTTTAGTGCCCTCGCGAGCCAGGGGTCGAAGAACCCCGGCGTTCACTCTGGGTGCCCGAGCGTTAAGTACTCGTATCGTTATTCCGATATCGGAATTACGATGTTCGCAATGAAGAAAGACCAGCGTGTCGACCGTCCACTGCGGAGCCAGTGGCACCACGGAAACCTCGCTCGAAACCGCCATGTATCCCTGATTTTCGCTCTGGAGACGCGAGCATGACCGACGCGATCGTCGCCGAGGGTCTCATGAAGACGTTCAACGGGACCGTCAAGGCGGTGGACGGAGTCAGCTTCACCGTCAAGGAAGGGGAGATCTACGGCTTCCTCGGACCGAACGGCGCCGGGAAGACCACGACCCTCTCACTCCTGACCGCAGTGCTCGGCCCGACCTCCGGGCGCGCGACGGTCGACGGTCTCGACGTGTTTCACCACCCGCACGACCTGAAGCAGCGGATTGGCCTCGTCTTTCAGGAATCGACCGCGGACCAGGACCTGACCGGACGCGAGAACCTGGAGATGGCGGCCGCTCTGTTCGGGGTGGCCCTTCGCGATACCCCGCGGCGGGTCGACGAGCTGCTGGAGCGCCTCGCGCTCGCCGATTCCGCCGACCGCCTAGTGAAGACGTACTCCGGGGGAATGCGCCGCCGGCTCGAGCTCGCGGTCGGGATCATTCACTCCCCCCGCGTCCTGTTCTTGGACGAACCCACTCTGGGGCTCGACCCCCAGGGAAGGGCGGGCTTCTGGAAGATCATCAGCGACCTCCGTAAGGACCACGGGATGACGGTCTTCGTCACGACCCACTATCTCGACGAAGCCGACGGGATGTGCGACCGCATCGCCATCATCGACCACGGGAAGATCGTGGCGGAGGGGACCCCGAGCGAGCTCAAGGACCGGGTCGGCGGGGATGTCGTCACCGTCCGGCCGCTCGGCAAATCGGACGGTCTCGAGGCGGCTCTCCACGCGTTGCCGGGCGTCACCGCGGTCGCGGTTCAGGACGGGACGTTCCGCGTGAAGTGCCCGAGCGGGGACGTGCTCATTCCCAAGGTGGTCGCCGCCGCATCCTCTCTGGGCATCGGCCTGGCGTCCGTCTCACTGCGCCGACCCAGCTTGGACGAAGTGTTCCTTGAGTTCACCGGTCGAGAGTACCGCGAGGATGAGGGCCCGACAGCGACCGACCGAGCGGTCTTCCTTACGCGCCTGCAAAACTCGCGCCGGGGGCAGCGATGAATTTCCGCCGCTGGAGCGCGCTCACGAAGCGCGAGCTCCTCAAGCTCGCCCGCAACCCCGCCGCGATCGGCACATCGCTCCTGTTGCCCGTCCTCTATCTGATCTTGTTCGGTCAGGGGTTCAGCTTCACATCGTTCCTGAACTCCCTCCCACCTGCCCAGCGGACCGCGGAGCTCGACCAGCTCGTCCTTGGGGCCCCGGATTACTTCTCGTACTTCGCGGCCGGGATGGTCGGATTTGTCAGCGTGACCGCGACCCTCTTCATCGGGGCGAACGTGATCTTCGACAAGCTCTTCGGCACGTTGAAGCGTGCCGCGGCCACTCCGGCGACCGCGACCGACATCTTCGGCGCCCGTCTCGTAGCCGGGTCGATCCAGCCCGTGGGCCTCGCGTTCCTCGTACTTGGGCTCGCGATCCTGCTGGGCGACGTGGGCCTCGCGGGGCTCCACGTGACCGCACAGGTCACCGTGGTGGGCGCCGCGGAGGTGGTTGCGGCCATCCTCCTCCTCTCCCTGATGTTCGCGTCGCTGTTCCTCGCTCTTGGCTTCACGATCGACCAACCGCAGACGTACTTCGCGGTCGTGAACACGATCAACCTGCCGGTCCTGCTCACGTCCGCCGCGCTCTACCCGTGGGGCCAGATGCCGGCCTGGCTCCAGTCGATCGCGTCGTACAATCCAGTTACCCTGGCGGTCGAGGTGCTCCGCATCAACTTCTTCGGAGGGTCGCTCTACCCGCACCCCGCCGCGGTCTATCTGCTCGGACTCGTCGGGTGGGCCGTCGCGCTGTTCGCTATCGCGACGTTCCTGACGGCGCGGGCGCTCGCCCCGAAGACCTGAGGAAGGCTAGGTTCGGTTCCCGCTCGGACCGAACGGAGAGTCGGTGGTCCCCTTCTCCACGAACGGCACCCACCCGCCTTTCTCGGCCGAATAGTCGACGCGCTGGAGCTCGACGATGAACGCCTTCAGGAGCTCGGCCGGCGCCGGGCGGACCGAGATCGAGTAGACGTAGATTCCGAACCCCATGAACTCGAGGACCCGGTGGAGGACCTCGGGGAGGGCCTCCCGGGGAACCGTGACCCGAATCGAGGTCTCTCCGAGCAGCGTGGAGAACTCGTCGACGTCGAACGGTCGGTCGAGCGTAATGAGGGGCTGGGACGACGGGGCCGAAGGAGCCGGAGTCGAGGGACGGGGAGCGGCCGGGGC
>DASPTO010000038.1:0-3642 GCA_035623375.1 Thermoplasmata archaeon | reverse complement strand
CCTGGACCGCCCGGGCGGCATACGTGAGCGGCAGGATGTCGGAAATCGGGCGGAACGTGACCGGGATCGCCTCGAGCGGGAAGAGCGCCCCGGCGAACAGGATCTGCGGGATCAGGAGAAGCGGAATGAACTGGATCGCCTGGAACTCGCTCCGCGCCGCGGCGGAGAGCAGCATACCCAGGCCGAGGTTCCCGACGCCGAACAAGAGCAGGACCCCGTAGGCGAACAGGAGGTTCCCGGTGAACGTGGCGTGGAAGATCACCAGGGCGGCGGTGAACAGGACCGCCACCTGTCCGAGCGCGATCACGGTGAGGCTGAGGGCGTGGCCGGCCACGAACTCGGACGCGCGCAGCGGCGAGGCGAACAGACGTTCGAGGAGTCCGGCCGAACGCTCTCGGACGAGGACGACGATCGAGAGCACGGTGGTGATGAACAGGATGGCGAGCGACATGATCCCGGGCGCGATCGTCGTGATGAACGGCGTCGAGGGCGAACCGTAGACGTAGTCGGAGGCGACCCGCACCGGGGCGGCGGTCCCGTTCGACGCGAACGTGCTCTGAAGGGCGCTCTCGACGGCGCTCACGACCGCCGCCGCGATCGTGGGTGAAGTTCCGTCGAGGTAGAGCGTGAGCGCGACGTGACCGCTCTTCGCCAAGGCCGTAAAGTTGGGTCCGATGATGATTGCCGCCCAATCGCTGCCCGAGTTCACCGCCGACCACGCGCTCGCGTTGGTCGCCGTGGAGGTCAGGTCAAGCACCCCCCCGGGGAGGGCGGCCAGGAAGGCGCTGCCCGCGGGACCCTGGTCGTCGTTCACGACGACGGTCGCGATGTGGGTGGGTTGCCCTCCGAAACCGTACCCGAAGACGAGGATCAGCACGAGGGGGACGATGAGAACGAACGCGATCGTTCGGCGGTCGTGCGCCAGCTGGCCGAGCGCCTTCCGCGTGACCGCGAGCACGCGACGGAGCGCCATTCACCGGCCCCCGGCCCGGGTCGTCGCTCGGACGAGCGAGAGGAACGCGTCCTCGAGGTTCTTCGTGCCCGTCCGGGCCTTCACCTCTTCGGGCGCCCCGATCGCAAGCAGCGTGCCCGCGTGCAGGAACACGACCCGGTCCGCCCGGTTCGCCTCCTCGAGATAATGCGTCGTCAGCACGACGGTCTTCCCTTCCTTCGTCAGACGGTGGAAAAACTCCCAGAACTCGGCCCGAAGTTCCGGGTCCACTCCCACGGTCGGCTCGTCCAGGAGCAGGAGTTCCGGGTCGGCCACGAGCGCGGCCGCGAGCGAGACCCGGCGGCGCATCCCGCCGGAGAGTTCGGCGACCACGCTCCGGCGCCGGTCGGTGAGGTGGACGAGTTCGAGCACGTCGCGCTCACGTTCGCGCAGACGCGCTCCCTCGACTCCGTAGAGCCGACCAAAGAGTTCGACGTTCTCGGAAACCGAGAGGTCGAGATAGACGGCAAGGTCCTGGGGCATGTACCCCACTCGCGGACGGGCCGCCCGGGCGCCGGCCGGCTCGCCGAGGAGCCGCGCTTCGCCGGAGGTGGGGCGGGTGAGCCCGAGCAAGATCCGGATGAGGGTGGTCTTGCCGGCGCCGTTCGGGCCCAACAGCCCGAGGACCTGGCCGGTCGGCACCTCAAGGGTGACCCGGTCCAACGCGGCGACGTCACCGAATCGCTTGACCAGTCCCCGGACCGAGATCGCGAACGGGGTCGGGCGACCGACCGCTACGCGAGATGACCCGAGCTCCGTGGGAGTCGCGGAAACTGCCGGAGCGCTCACCGGACGGGCCCCTGCCTCCCCGGAGCGAGGAGCGGTGGATAAGGGGGCGGTCGAGCCGGTTCTACGAGGGCGCCTCTCCGTGCGGCTCGGCCTTCGAGCGCGAAGCCCGGGGTCTCGGTAATGAACGGCCGGCACCTGCCGCCCACCCAGGCGGCAGCTCTTCCGAGCGACGGCGGAGGGCGGGAGCCGCGGGACAGAACGCGGTTCCGCGACGAGGGAGCGAACGATGCACGTTCACGAGCACGGGGAGCGCGAGGCCGAGGGCCGCGTTCTGCGCGGCCTTCGCATCGCCACCGAGCTCGCGTTCGTCGTCCTGCTCCTCGAAGCGGTGGGGGCGTACTTCTCCCGAAGCCTCTCGTTGACGGTCGATGCGGTCCACAACATTCCCGACCTGGTGGCGTTCTCGGTCTCTCTCGCCGCGCTGGGCGCGACCGCGAAGGGGTCGACCGGGCGGTTCACGTTCGGAACCCACCGATTCGAGGTGTTCGCGGGCCTCCTGAACGCCGCCCTCGTGCTCGGCACCGGGGCGGTCTTCGGGTACGAGGCGCTACTGTCTCTGCACTCCGGTGTACCCTTTGCCGGCCCGGTGGACCCGGTCTGGCTCCTTCTGGCCGCGACGCCCACCCTCGCGTTGCGGGGTGTCAGCCTGACGATCCTGGGCCGCATCCCCGGACGGGTCCGCGACCTGAACCTCTCGGGAGTGGTGGTACACATGGCCAGCGACGTCGCGATCACCGGCGCGCTTCTCGTCACGGGAGTGACGCTCCTCGTGCGACCTAGCTGGACGTGGTTCGATGACCTGGCCGCTCTCACCATCGCGGGAATCCTGGTGTTCGAGTCGTTGCCGCTCTTCCGGGAGGGTTGGGACGTGCTCACCGAGAGGACTCCGCGGCGACTCTCCGTCGAGACGGTGACGAACGCGGCGCGTTCCGTTCCCGGGGTCACGGACGTTCACGACGTGCACATCTGGTCGGTCTGCAGCACGCTGGTCTGCCTGACCGCCTACGTCGGGGTCGAGGAGATGGCGCTCCAGGATGCGATGGAAGTGATCCGGATTCTTCGCGCGAAGATGGAGAGCGAGTTCGGGATCCTCCACGCCACGTTCGAGATCGAGGCGCCGACGCGCGCGTAGCCGAGATCGCTCTCACGACCGAGAAGCGGGTCCGAGACCGCAGCGAGCGCGGTTCCCTTGCTCCGTCGTCCGTCTATCGAGGATTCCTCTCGACAACTTCCGCTCTACGCAAACGTTTATGTACGATTCTCCCGAGTGCATCTGCAGAGCGTATGACGCTCGTCCGACAAACGCAACGGGGATAAAACGATGAAGTCCATCATCCAGGAAGCGATCGCGAAACACCAGGAAAACCAGACCCTGGTCGAAGAGAAGAAGCCGACCGCGCCAGCGTACGGCAGCCAGGACGACGCCGAGCTGGCGAAGCTGGCCGAGACCCTGAAGGTCAACATCCGGATCGTCGGATGCGGCGGTGGCGGCTCGAACACGATCAACCGCTGCGTCGAGGAAGGCATCCAGGGCGCCGAGATGTGCGCCATCAACACGGATGCGAAACACCTTTTGACGATCCACTCGGGCCGGAAGATCCTGATCGGCCGCCGGACCACGAAGGGTCTCGGCGCCGGTGCCCGACCGGAGATCGGCGAGGAAGCGGCCCGCGAGAACGAAGAGGAACTCCGTCAGTTCGTGACCGGCGCCCACATCGTCTTCGTCACGGCCGGCATGGGCGGCGGGACCGGGACCGGTTCCGCGCACCTCGTGGCCCGTCTCGCGAAGGAAGCCGGCGCGCTCACGATGGGCGTCGTCACCCTCCCGTTCGCCGGCGAGGGAACGGCCCGCATGGAGCAGG
>DASPTO010000037.1:0-7814 GCA_035623375.1 Thermoplasmata archaeon | reverse complement strand
TCGAACGTTCGAGGGTGAGGCTCCGCACCCCCCACGGCCAGGGAGAGCGACTCGACACGACGGTCGTCCCACGACCCCGCGACCGCTACCCCAAGCTCGGGGAAGTCGTACGACGGTCGCATGCGGAGCTTCTTGTATCGTCCGCGCAGTCCGCGGCCCGACGGGGGGATGTGGACGGACACCAGGAGCTCTCCCGGCCGAATGGTCAACCGACGAATCCCATCCCCCTGGACGTCGTACAGGTCCCCGAGAGGAATCCTTCGGCGGCCCCCAGGCCCCGCAACCTCCACCTGAGCGCCGAGGACGAGAAGGGCCGGAGCGAGGTCCCCCGAGAAGGTTGCGTAGCAGCGCTCCTTCTGGGGGACGACGTGGCAGCGGTCGCCATCCGCCTTGAGGCAGAAACCGAGGCTGGCCCGCCAGAAGTAGCTCTGGTTGAAGAAGAAGCACCGGGTCTCCACGAGGAGGTTCCCGCCCACCGTCCCGCTCGCGCGAACGAGAGGTGTCGCCACCTCGCGGAGCGCGTCCGCGACCGAGGGATAGGCGCCCAGGAAGCGAGAATCCCGCTCGAGCTCTCCGAGACGCTCCATGGCGCCGACCCTCTCGAGGGAATGTCCGACGAGGTCCGGCACCGCGTCGAGCGCGATGAGGTGCGGCTTGAGGTTGATGTGCATCTTGTAGTTCGGCAAGAGGTCGGTGCCGCCCGCAAGATAGTCGAACTGCCCGGCCCACCTCTCCGCGAGACGCAGCGTCTCCTCGACGCTCGTCGGGCGGTGGAGCTCGAACGGCTCGAGGTGCACGGCCCTACCTCCCCTTCCAGGCGCGCCCTTCGGCCCGACGTTGGTCGACGCCCTTGAGCACCTTGTCGGGGGTGATCGGAAGGTCGGTGAACCGAACCCCGACGGCGTCGTAGAGCGCGTTTCCGACCGCGGGAAGCGTCGCAATGAGGGGTCCCTCCCCGGCCTCCTTCGCTCCAAAGGGACCCTCCGGGTCGTCGTCGCCGACCAGGAGAATCTCGACCTCGGGCATCTGCTGCGGCATCGGAATCTTGTATTCGAGGAGAGACGGGTTGAACAACCGGGCGCCCCGGTAATTCATCGACTCCCCCATCACCTGGCCCAGGCCCATGTGGATCGACCCCTCGATTTGACCCTCGACCGCGAGTCGATTGAGCGGTCGGCCGCAGTCGAACGCCGCCCAGATCTTCGACACGTGGTACTCCCCCGTGTCATCGTCCACAGAGAGCTGGGCGACGTACGCCGCGAACGAGTATGCAGGAGCGGTCCCGGCGCGCGCCCCCTTGAACGTTCCCCCGATCGGAGGGGAGTTGTAGGAGCCAGTCGCGGTCAGAGCTCCGACCCTCTCCATCGCACGGTGGAGCGCCTCCTCGAACGAGACGCCCACCTCCGAGTGGCCGCTCTCCTGGATGCGTTCGCGCACGACCTCGAGAGACCCGACCGGTCGGTCGAGGAGCTCGGCGGCGGCGAGGACGATCTTCGAGCGGAGCTCTTCGGCCGCAGCGCGAGCCGCGTTGCCCATCATGAACGTCACGCGACTCGAGTACGACCCGAGGTCGACCGGGCTCACGTCGGAGTCGACCCTCTGGACGTGGACGCGCTCGAGGTCGACGCCGAGGACCTCTGCGACGATCGCAGCGAGGAGCGTATTGGACCCCTGACCGATGTCCGCCTGCATCGAGTGGACCGCGATCCCCCCGTCCATGTCGACCTTCAGATGGACGGTCGACTGCGGCATCTTCGGAGTGAAGTGGATCGGGCTGTTCGACCCCGAGATGTAGAACCCACACCCCAGTCCCACTCCCTCGCCGTAGGGGAGACGACGGAACTTCGCGTCCCAGCCGCTCTTCTCGCGAACAGAAGCAAGACACTTCCGGAACGACGTGGAGGTGATCCGGAACTCGTTCACCGTCTTCGAGTTCGGGGGAAGCGCGTTGCGGTCGCGCAGGTCGAACGGGTCAATCCCGGTCTTCTCGGCAAGGATGTCGAGTGCGACCTCGATGGAGTAGCGGATGTTCGTGCCTCCGTGCGCACGCATTGCGCCGGACGGCGGCTTGGTCGTGTAGACCCTCCGTCCCCGGTAGCGGAAGTTGGGTACCTTGTACGGCCCCATCGCGAGAACGCCGTTGTAGTATGTGGTGACCGTCCCGAACGAGCTCCAGGCTCCCCCGTCGATGAGCGCGTCGATGTCGTAGGCAAGAATCTGGCCCGAGGCATCGAGCGCGATTCGGACGTCGTTCTGAGTGGGATGGCGTCCATGGTTGGTGTAGAAGACATCCTCGCGGTCGAAGAGAATCTTCACCGGCCGCCCGGTTTCGATGGACAGCGCCGCGCACACGATCTCGTGCGGGAGGGGGTCGGATTTCCCCCCGAACCCGCCGCCGACCTCGGGTTTGATCACGCGAATGCGGTGCATCGGAATGCCGAGCACCTCCGAGAGCGCCCGATGGAGGTAGTGGGGCACCTGGGTCGCGCTCCAGACGGTAAGGCGGCCGTCGGGAGTGGACTCGGCGATGGTCGCCATCGGCTCCGTGAATGCGTGGGTCACTCCGGCGAAGTTTCCTCGAACGCGGACTGAGTGAGCCGCCTGAGCGAAGGCCGCATCGACGTTCCCGAAGTGCTGGACGACCTCCTTCTGGATGTTCGACCCGAGCAGACCGCGAGCGTGAATCGGCTCCGCGACCGGGCTCGTACCCGTCCGTGGGTCGGAGTACTCGGGAAGAGGCTCGACGTCGGCACGGACGAGCGCGAGGGCCCGCTCGGCGGTCCGCTCGTCCGTCGCGGCGACAGCCGCGATGATGTCCCCGATGTATCGCGCCTTCCCTACGGCGATGGCCGTCTCGTCGTGCGTGATCGGGAGGACCCCGAACGGCGTCGGGTACTTCTCGCCCGTGAGGACCGCAAAGACCCCCGGAAGGGCTCGTGCGGCGCTCGTATCGATCGACTTGAGGCGGGCATGGGGCCACGGACTGCGGAGTACCCGGCCGACGAGCATCCCCGGGCGACGTATGTCGTCGGTGTACTCGGCCCGCCCTGTGACCTTGAGGGGACCCTCGATGTACGGGATCCGTCCGCCGAGGATGCGGTAGGGAGTCGACGGTGCGGACGTCACGCGCCCGTCTCCCGGCCGACTGCCTCGATCGCTTCCACGATCTTCCGGTATCCGGTGCACCGACACAGGTTGCCCGAGATCGCTCGTTCGATCTCCTCCCGGCTTGGATGCGGTTCGTCGCGCAGGAGAGCGGTCGCCGTCATGACGAACCCCGGGGTACAGAACCCGCACTGTGTCGCGCCGCGCTCGACGAACGAGCGCTGGACGGGAGAGAGCCCGTTCGGCGGCGTCACGCCCTCGATCGTCGTCACCTCTCGACCCTCGACCAAGCGGGCGAGCGTGAGACAACTCAGCGTGGGCCGGCCGTCGAGGAGCACGGTGCAACATCCGCACGTGCCCAGGTCGCAACCCCGTTTTGTCCCGGTCAGCCCGAGGTCGTCCCGGACGAGGTCGAGAAGGATGCGAGACGATTCGCACGCCACCTCGGTCGGATGGCCGTTCAGGCGAAACCTAAGCCGTTCGGGAGCGGACATCGTTGTTCGAAGGCACCGCGGTGACATCACGCGTCGAGGTACCTAAGGACGACGGGTGCGTTTCCCGGACGATCTCGGCGACGATGCTGACGGCGATCTCCGCGGGGGACTCGGCCCCAATCTCGATCCCAACGGGTGAGCGGACCCTTGCGAGCGCTTCCCGCGAGACGCCGCGGTCCCGAAGCTTCGCGAACATATGCTCGCGCTTCGAAGCGCTCGCGATGAGCCCGATCGCATTCGGGAACCGGTCGATGGCGAGGGCGAGGACCTCGAGGTCCTTCGACGCATCGTATCCGAGGAGGTACAGGTGCGTGAACGAGGACGGTTCGAAGACTTCGAACAGGTGGCCCGGGTCCACGACTTCGCGCCGCTCCGCGGTCGGGAATCGTTCGGCTCCCACCCACTCCGGCCGGTCGTCGGCGACGCTGTAGTCGTACTCCAGCGTCGGCAAGAGTTGCGCGAGAGCGTGGGCGACATGCCCCCCTCCCCACAAGAGAAGGTTCGGTCGCGCACCGACGTATTCGATCGCAATCTCCACCGACCCTCCGCACAGGCTCGGGAGTCCGCCCGGCTTCCAGGCCTGGAGGTCGAAATGGTGGAGGTCCCCTTCCTTCCTTTCGAACGCCGCTCTCGCGAGACGCTTGACCTCCTCCTCGAGCTGAGCACCCCCGACCGTACCCATCGTCGACCCATCTGCGCGAACGATCATTGCGGACCCGGGTTTGCCCGGCACCGAGCCGACCGCCTTGACGACGGTCGCTCGAACGAACGACTGGTGGAGGTCGAGGAGCCTCAGGGCTTCTCGGGTGAGGCTTCGGTCCATGATGATTCACTCAGGTTCCGGGGCACGGGATTGCCACTCGTCCGCGGCGGCGCGGTATTCCTCGGGGGAGTCGACCTTCTGGACGACTCCCGGATCGTCCACGGGTACGCGGACCACCTGGATACCGAACTCCGGAAGGAGCGATCGGAGCGGAGCGTCGTTTCGCAGGTCAAGGACGTCCGCCCGGACGCCGGCCCGCCAGAGCACTGGATGACCTCCTCGTCCCTCGAAGGTGGGGATGAACCAGACCGCGAGGGCGTCGCCCTCTCGCGCGCGGTCGAGGGCGTCGAGCGTCGCGCTGGTCACGAACGGATGGTCGACCGGCCAGAAGAGGATGTCCCGGCCGGGAGGGATCGCCTCCAAGCCCGCATGGATGGACGCGGTTCGACCCTCACGCCAGTCTTCCGAATCCACGACCCGAACTTCGATACCTCGGAGTTCGTGGGCGATCGGAGCGCGATGGGGCCCGACTACGACCACGACCGGTGCGAGCCCTCGCTCGATGCAGAGATTGGCCATCCGCCGCACGGCCGGGACACCCCCCACCGGAAGGAGGGCCTTCGGCTGGCCGCCGAACCGACTTGACTCACCGCCACTTAGGAGAAGAGCCGCCGTCGCCATCGAAACGTCCTCCGGCCTCCCTCGCTCGAGTTACGGCGAGGCGGTTAGTTAAGCCCGCGCTCCCCTCGATCCTCCAAAAGGCACGAGTGTCCCGTTCCCCAGAGAATCGGGCGGTACGCCTTCGTCGCTCCGAGCCAGGTGATGGAGTTCTGCGCCGGCGATTCCGCTCGAGAGCGTCAGAAGCTACAAATAAGATGAAAAACGGACGGAATCGGAGTCGGGCGACAGGTGCCCGGCCCGGGGTCGAGATGGCCCCCTTCCGAGTTTTCGCGCCCCCGGCATGCGGTCGCATCGGCGTGGGAGGGCCGAGCGCACCCGGGCTGTCTCTCCCCTCATTGCGACAATTCTTCTCGTGGCGATCGCCGTTGTCTTTGCTAGCGTGCTCTACGTCCTCGTGTCGGGCACCCTCGTGACCTCCTCGAAACCGCCTCTGGGAGATGCGCTCGCGCTCGGTCCCGCGACGCCCCTGTCGGGTTCCCCGTCAACCTCGAGCTACTGCGCCCATGGACATGGATGCTACGCGGTCTCCTGCCCGAACGCCGCCACGACCCTCGCGGTCGGCGACCTCGGCTTTGCTCTCTTAACAACCCCCGGAGTCGACCATAAGGTGCCGAAGGGGAGCGGCATGATCTCGCTGGCCAACCCCTCAGGGAAAGTCATCGCGAAGTCGCCTTCCATCGCGGTCGGGAAACCTCTCGAGGTCACATCGTGGATCTGTTCGAGCGGATACTCTTCGTCGACCCCGATCACCTCTGAGCTGACGCTGTGGATCGAGTTCGGGACGGCGGTCACGAACCCGGCCAACCACGGGTTCTATTTGCAAGCGTTCGCCGTCAATGCGTTCGAGGGAGCTGTCCTCTACGAGCTCCCGTAGCGGTTCTTCGCTCGAAGTCGACCTAGAAGCACGCCGTCGGCCCGACAAGCCGGGCCGGACCTTTTCTCGGCTACGACTTTAAATACACGGGTACGGTGGCCGCGCCACCTTATGACCCATCCGAACGACGTTCCTCCATCGGCGTTGCTGCCCAAGCTGGCGACGGAACTCCGTTCGCGCAACGCGGTCTCTCCACCGGTCTGGGCGACGTTCGCGAAGACGGGCGTCCATAAGCAGCGCGCGCCGACCCAGACCGACTGGTGGTACCTTCGCAGCGCGTCGGTCCTGAGGAAGATCTACCTCAAGGGAAACGTCGGGATCGAGCGGCTGAGCGCCGAATACGGGGGCCGCCGAGACCGCGGAAGCGCTCCGTACCATGCCCGGGCCGGTTCGAGGTCCATTCTCCGGGAGATCGTCCATCAGCTCGAGAAGGCCGGCCTCGTCCAGCCGTACAAGACGAAGGGCCGACGGGTGAGCCCGGAGGGCCAGAAGCTCCTCGACTCGCTTTCGCGCGACATCCTCAAGGGGATGGCCTCGCAACGCCCCGAACTCGCCAAGTACCTCTAGGGTGTCTTGAGGGGCCAGGAGCGGACCGATGGCGACGGGGGACGATGCAGAGCTCGCCGAGCTCCGGCGCCGTCGCATGCGCCAGCTTCAGGACCTGCAGGCGTCCGAGGCGGCGAACGCCCAGATATACGCTGCTCAAGAAGCCGAGATGGCACGCCGGGAACAGGAACGTTCGGAGATCCTCCGGCGAATCCTCACGCCCGAGGCGCGCGAACGGCTCGCGCGCATCCGGCTCGCGAAGCCGGAGATCGCGGGATCGGTCGAGCAACAACTGATCGCGCTCGCGGCCAGCGGTCGGATTCAGAGAGAGATCGACGACGCGACGCTCAAAGCTCTCCTCGAACGAATCGCACCCGATAAGCGGGAGATTCGTATCACGAGGCGGTGACCGGAGAAGAACATGGCGAATCGCAGGAAGAGCCTGGCACGAAAGACCCGATTGTTCCGGATTGTCAAGGGAAACCGACGCGTCCCCGCCTGGGTGCTCCAGCGCACCGACCGCCGGTTCACGCGTCACCCCAAACGCCACACCTGGAAGCGAGGTCACCTTCACCGGTGAGACCGCCAAGGTAGGTTTCGATGCCCGCGAAGACGACCACCACGCGCCACGCAGAGGAACTGGAACGGGAGTACGTGATCCCACTCCGGCCAAGCCAGCATCAACCGTCCCGACGACGACGCGCCGGACACGCGCTCGAGACCGTTCGCCGCTTCGTCGTTCGTCACATGCACGGGAAGACGGAGGACGTCTGGATCGACCCCCGCCTGAACGAGCACATCTGGGAGCGCGGGGTTCAGCACATCCCGCGTCGCGTTCGCGTGAAGGCGATCCGATTCGAGGACGGCCTCATCGAGGTCGACCTCCTCGAGACCGAATAGGCGCGTCCGGGGAGGGCCCCTCAGGTGCCGGTCGGTCGGACCCTCGTCGGTGGGAGTCCCTACCTCGGCGTGTACCTCCGGGTCGGAGACGGGTTCGCGATCGTCCCGGACAGCACGGCCCGCTCCGTCGAGCGAGACCTCGTTCGCCTGTTGAACGTGAGTGTCGTTCGTACCTCGGTCCTGGACTGCGAAGTCGTCGGGGCATTGCTCGCCGCGACCTCGAACGGGATCGTGGTCGGCGGAGAGGTCGACCCCGAGGAGAGGAGAATACTCGAGAGGGTTGCGCCCCTCTCGGTCGTCCCTCACCGCCAGAACGCGATGGGGAACAACGTCCTTGCCAACGACACGGGGGCTCTCGTCCATCCCGAGTTCTCGGACGAGGCCGTCGCCTCCATCGGGTCGGCCCTCGGTGTCCGTGCCGAACGAGGGACGATCGCGGGGCTCGGGACCG
>DASPTO010000036.1:0-6760 GCA_035623375.1 Thermoplasmata archaeon | reverse complement strand
TCGCCGTCCATCGGACTGCTCCCCGGACGCGTCTGTCCGTGAGGTCGAGAAGACCGAGCCCGCAGTGGTTTATGACGACCTTGGCCGGGACGCTCCCTGCGGGAGTGGGAGTCCGAACAGCCGACGGGCGTTCCCGCCCAGGATCGCCTCCCGGTCCTTTTCGGGTAGGTCGAGTCTCGCGATGAGCGAGGTTGCCACCTTGAAATCGATGAGGGGCCAGTCGGACCCGTAGAGGATCCGCTCGGCGGTCCCGGTCATCAGGATCGCGTCCTGTATCCTCTTGCGGACGAGCTCAACGTGTCGGTCAAAGAGCGGGTAGGAGGGGTGGGCGAGCAGGCCCGAAGTGTCGCCGTAGACGTTCGGGTTCTTGTAAATGATCTCCATCGCTTCGTCGATCCATGGGTTCCCGAGGTGGCAGATGACGAACGGGACGCTCCGGAAGCGGACTGCGATCTCGTCCACCGGGAGCGGGCGGGCGTACTTCACATGGCCCAGGTTGTCCATCGTGTCGCCCGTGTGAATGAGGACTCGCAGTTTCCGTCGTGCGATGTACTCGTAGACCGGGTCGAGTCGGGAGTCGTCGGGATAGAAGTGGTTGTAGCCGGGAAAGAGCTTGACCCCGGCGAGTTCCGGGGTCGCGTCCCAGAGGGAGATCATCTCCTCGACCGCCTCCTTCCCGAGCGTCGGGTTCACGGAGGACACGAACGAGAGGCGTCCGCCGCTCTCCGCGACGATCTTTCGAGCCTCGTCATACCCTTCGGGCGGGGATGGAGCGTCGTTGACCTGGATGAGGACGGACCGCTCGATTCCCGCGGCATCCATCTCGTGGAGGAGCCCTCGCAGGGTGTAGTCGATGTCGTTGCGGTACCCGGTCGCTTTGATGTCGTGCCACCACCGGCTCAAGTGAACGTGAGTGTCCACCCGAGTGAGCGCCGCCATTCGAGACACCTCAGGGGCGGATGGGGTGGGCCGCTTAGCAACTTCGGCCATCCTTGATATGGGGCTGGACCTCTTGCACCGTCCGAGGTCTCCCGTGACGGCCAAGAGCGATTGGCTGAGCTTTCCCGACGCGCCACATATCGTCGTCCCTCCGCCAGGCCCGCGATCACGCGAGCTCCTTGGGGAGCAGGAACGGCTCGAGACCGACGCGATCGGCTACCCGCACTACTTCCCCATCGCTCCAAAGGTCGGCCAGGGCGCGACGATCGAGGACGTCGACGGGAACCGGTACATCGACTGGGTCGCCGGCATCTGCGTCCTCAACCTGGGCCACCGCCACCCGCGGCTTATGGCGGCCGCCGAGGAGCAGCTCCAGTCGATCTGGCACACCCTCGAGCTCCCGACCGAGGCGCGGATCCGGTTCCTGAAGGAACTTGAGAGCGTGCTCCCGGGCCATCTTCGGAACCACTCCCGCATCTTCTTCACCGTCACTGGCGGGGACGCGGTCGAGACCGCCGTGAACATCGCGGACTTTGCTCAGGGGAAGAAAGGCACCGTCGCCTTTTCGGGCGCCTATCACGGCGTCCACGGCGGCGTCGTCCACCTCACCGCCGGTCGCTACTACCACTCTACGAGCTCGTTCGGAGGAGGCGCAGTCGTTCGCGTTCCGTACCCGGACCCGTACCGTCCCGTGCTTGGCGCGGACGAGGGAGCGGCGGGAACGATCTCGTACCTCGAGCATCTCGTGAACAACCCCCACTCGGGAGTCGACTCGATCTCCTCGATCCTGGTCGAACCAATCCTTGGGGAGGGCGGTTACGTGCTGCCCCCGGACGACTTCCTACCCTCTCTACGGGAGTTCTGCGACCGGCACGGAATCCTCCTCATCGCGGACGAGGTCCAGACGGGGCTCGGCCGGACCGGGAAGATGTGGGCGGTCGAGCACTCGAAGGTGACGCCGGACATCTTGTGCATCGCGAAGACGATCGGAGGCGGGATCCCGCTCTCGGTCGTTGCCTACCGCTCCGACCTCGTGAAGGAGCTCCCGCGGGGGTTCCACCTTGGAACCTACCGGGGCAACACCCTCTCCCTCGCCGTTGGCGCCGAGACGATCCGGGTGCTGAAGGAGGGGTCGATCATCGACCATACCCGGGCCCGGGGCGAGAAGCTCCTCGGTCGGTTCCGCTCGCTCTCCGCCCGGCACCTCCCAATCGGAGACGTCCGCGGCAAGGGGTTCATGATCGGAGTCGAGTTCGTGCGGGACCGCGCGTCTCGCCTCCCGTGGGGGGAGCGGGCGAAGGCGATGCGCTCGGCGCTCCTCGCGCGCGGCGTCCTCATGCACACCTCGGGGCCGTGGGACCAGACGCTCCGGTTCATGTCTCCTCTCATCATCGAGGACGAGCTCCTCGACCGGGGTCTGGCAGCGTTCGAGGATGCCTTGATGAGCCTCGAGAGCACGCCCGAGCGAGCGCCTCCGAGTCCGCCGGTCTCGCACGTGAGCGCGCCGACCGCCTACCCGCACGTGATGCCCGAGCACCCGATCCCGGCGCCGGCCGTTCCGGACTTCCCAGGACGGACCCTCGAGGACGAGAAGGAAGAGTAGGCGCCTCTCCACGCGACGCTTAGGCGAAGTTGACCGAGATGAGCTTCACCTCGGTCATCTCCTGCATCGCGTAGCGAAGTCCCTCGCGTCCGAGGCCGCTCTCCTTGACGCCGCCGAACGGGAGAGCGTCCCAGCGGAGCGTCGTCGGGTCGTTCAGGTGGACGCCGCCCGCGCGAATGCGCTTTGCGAGCGCGAACCCGCGGCCGATGTCTCTCGTGTAGACGGCCGCCTGCAGGCCGTAGGGGGTTGCGTTCGCAATCCGCACGGCGTCATCGAGGTCGTGAAACCGGAGGATGGGGACGATCGGGCCGAACGGTTCCTCCCGGGCGACGCGCGCGTCCTCGGGAACCTCATCTATCACGGTCGGCTCAAAGAAGCTCCCGACGGTCCCCTCGGGCCGCGTTCCGCCGGTGAGGACCTTCGCCGAGCGGGACTTCGCGTCCGCGACGAGTTCCTCCATCCGCGAGACCGACGCCTGGTCGATAAGCGGGCCGACCTGGGTCGTCTCGTCAATCGCCGGGCCGACCCGGAGGGCTTTCGCCCGGTCGGCCATCGTCTTCGCGAACCTCTCCGCGACCGATTCCTGGACGAGGATCCGCTTCGAGGCCGTGCAGACCTGACCTGAGTAGGTGAATGCGCCCCGGACCGCCGCCGGGACCGCAATGTCAAGGGGAGCGTCGTCCAGGACGACGAACGGGTCCATCCCGCCCATCTCGAGGATCACCCGCTTCGCGTGGCGTCCCGCCTTCTCGGCGATCCCCTTTCCCACCTCGGTCGAACCGGTGAACGTGACGAGTCGGGTCTTCGGATGCTCGACCAGAGTGTCTCCGACCGAGCGACCCGGACCGACGACGACGTTGAGTACTCCCTTCGGGAGGCCCGCGGCAATCAGGTGCTCGGCGAGCCGAAGCGCCGTGAACGGTGCGGCGCTTGTTGGCTTTGCGACGACCGGGTTCCCGGCCGCGAGCGCCGGGGCGATCTTGTGGGAGAGTAGGTTGAGCGGGAAGTTGAACGGGCCGATCGCCACCACGACGCCGATCGGGTCACGGACGGTGAACAGGAGACGACGGTCGTTGCCGGGGGGGAGCTCGTAGGCGTCCGCCGGGAAGGACTCCCCTCCCAACTGGCGGATCTCCTCGGCAGCGAGCTCGTAGACTCCGATCGCCCGGTCGACCTCGACGCGGGCGTCGACGATCGGCTTTCCCACCTCGGTCGCGATGAGGCGGGCCATCGTCTCCCGGTCGTTCTGGAGCCGGAGCGAGGCCGCGCGGAGGACCTTCGCTCGGACATATCCCGGGGTCGCTCCCCACGATTCCTCGACCGAAGCCGCGGCGTCGACGGCTGCCTTCGCCTCGTCCGCGCTCGCGACCGGCGCCTCCCCGATCGCCTTCCCCGTCGAGGGGTCGATGACGGGGACGTACTTGCCTTCCTGCGGGGGCCTCCACTCCCCTCCGATGAGGAGAGCGCCGCGGCCACCCGCCGGAACTCCTGCCACCATCGACCCACCGCCTACGGGGGGTCGCCGTAGACCGTGTAGTGCCAGCCCTTGCGCGCCTGCCCGGTCAGGTCGATGTAGATGTTCTTCAGGACCGTGTAGTCGATGAGGGAGTCTGTCCCGAGGTCCTTGCCGAACCCCGACTGCTTGAGCCCGCCGTGCGGGGTTTCAGAGCCGAGTGGGAGATGGTCGTTCACCCAGACGTCCCCGAACCTGAGCGTGTTCGCGGCCCGGATCGCGGTGCGCACGTCCTTTGTCCAGACGCTTCCGGCGAGCCCGTATGCCACACCGTTCGCGATCTCCATCGCCTCGTCGAACGTCGAGAACTCGAGGACGTCGAGCACCGGCCCGAAGATCTCCTGCTGGGCGATCGTCATGTCGGGCTCGACCGAGTCGAAGACCGTCGGAACGACAAACGCCCCCTTCGGGTGCTTCTTCTTGTCGTCCGTCCCCCCGATCTTGAGCTTCGCTCCCTCGTCCTTGCCCTTCTCGACGAAGTCGAGGACACGCCTCTGCTGGACCGGGCTCACGAGAGGACCGAGGTCAGTCTTCCGGGAGAGCTGGTCGCCGATGCGGATCGTCTTGACGCGGTCGAGAAGGGCCGAGACGAACTTCGACCGCACGTCCTTGTGGACGATGAGGCGGGTCGCGGCGGTGCAGTCCTGGCCTCCGTTCACGAAGCCACCGACCATCGCCCCTTCGACCGCGGCCGCAAGGTCGGCGTCGTCGAAGACGATGAACGGTGCCTTCCCTCCGAGCTCGAGCTGGACCCGCTTCACGGTCCCGCTCGCCGCCTCCATGATCTTCTTCCCCGTCGCGGTGTCGCCCGTCAGGCCGACCATGTCGACCTTCGGGTTGCGGGCGAGCTCGTCCCCTACCTCCCCTCCGGGGCCAGTGACGACGTTGAGCGCCCCCGCTGGCATGCCGGCGTCCTGGAAGGCGCGCGCGAGCTCGAGGCTCGTGAGTGGCGTATAACTCGCGGGCTTGAGGACGACCGTGTTCCCGACGATGAGCGCCGGGGAGATCTTCCAGACCGCCATCATGATGGGGTAGTTCCACGGGGTGATCGAGGCGACCACTCCCACCGGCTCGCGGCGGAAGATCGTCGTCCCGTCCCCGGTGAACTCGCCAGGACTCTTCGCGTCGAGCGTGCGCCCGGCCCCGGCGTAGAAGATGATGTTGTCGACCGAGAACGGAAGGTCGGCATCGGCCGCCTGTTTGATCGTCTTCCCCTGGTTGCGGCTCTCGAGCTCCGCGACCTCCCCGAGACGCTGCTGGAGGATTGCAGCGGCCTTCAGGAAGACCTCGCCGCGGGCGCGTGGCGGGAGTCGGGGCCAGGGACCCTTGTCGAACGCTTCGCGCGCTGCGTCGATCGCCTTCTTCGCGTCCTCTCGGGTCCCCTTCGGGACCGTCCCGAGGGACGAAGCGTCGTAGGGGTTCGAGACCTCCATCGTCTCGCCCCGGGACGCCTCCACCCATTCCCCCCCAATCAACATCGTGCGGTCCATGGACCTACCCCGCCGTGCGGAGCCTATCCCCGCTAAAGATGTTGCCGCGCGGGCACGTCCCGCCGACGCATACCATATCAAGGGGGAGTTGCTTGTGACCGCCAGCTTTTCGCGCGGGTCCCGATGAATCCGCTCTACCGGAACATCATCGCCATTGCGATCGTGGTTGTCCTCATCCTGGCGGTAATCACGCTTCGGGTCGTGACCCAATCCTGCCTTACCCAGACGAACCCGATGTTGGTCGACCAGTCCGAGCTGCCGGACTCCCTTGACCCCGGGGAGACGTTCTCGACCCCTGGCTGGGCCGCCGTCCAGCAGGTCTACCAAGGACTGGTGAACTACAACGGATCGAGTTACACCACGTTCATGGGAGAGCTCGCCATGAACTGGAGCGAGTCGACGAACGAGCTCCAGTACAACTTCACACTCTGGCCGAACGTCCACTTCTCGAACGGCGACCCCTACAACGCCTACGTCCAGTGGTTCAGCTTCTACCGTAGCCTCCTTCTCGCGGGGGGTCCCCAGTTCATCCTGGAGGAGAACTTCTACTCGACCGACTTCAACGCCTCCAACCCGCTCAGCTACTATTCCAACATCACCAACATCTCCAGCGCCAACGCGACGCTTGCGAACGACCTCAACACGTGGAACTTCCTCGACCCAACCGCGAGCGAGATCGCGCTCATGGGCACTGCCAACCAGTCGTTCGTGGTCCTCGGCCCGTACGAGATCCAGCTCAACCTTGGGTACGGTTACCTGGGTACTCCGTACACGTACCTGCTCGCATCGATCTCGGCCCCCAACTCCTACGCCATCGACCCAGCGGTGGTCCAGGCGAATGGTGGAGTGGTGCCCGGTCAACCGAACGCCTACCTCAGTACGAATATGATCGGCACCGGGGCGTATACGGTGCCGTACTACAACGGCCTCCCCGGGGGTGGCTACTCGCTCGTTCCCGACCCGCACTACTGGGGGAAGGCCGCGGCGGCCCAGGAGCCGTGGAACAACCTCATCCAGCCCGCGAACACGACCGTTGACGTCGTCTTCCAGGGCTCGGTCGACATCACGACCAACGACCTGATCGTCGGGGACGTGGCGGAGGCGTCGTTCGCCTACATCGGACCCGGGACGATCCACGTGCTGCAGGGGAAGAGCTGCCTCGACGTCCAGATCCTCCCGCCCGTCTTCGGGTCGACGAGCGGCTCCTGGTGGGTC
>DASPTO010000035.1:0-8662 GCA_035623375.1 Thermoplasmata archaeon | reverse complement strand
TCATCCTGATCTACACCTGGGTCGGCCTTGTCATCGGGGGAGCGAACTCGGTCCAGCAAACGGTGGCCCTCGGAACCGGGAGCACAATCAACCTGGCTTCGCCGGTTGTGTTCGGCATCCCCTGGTGGTTCCTCATCTTCTCGCTCTACACGGTACCGTTCTCGCTCGTCTTCCGCCGGTTTCTCAAGCACGTCTGGCTCCGACGGTACGAAGCGCGGAATCGCCCGCCGTCTCCGCCTCTCCCGGCCAAGGAAGGGGCCGGGGGGTCCGCGTGATCCGGGCGGTCGTTACAGTCGGCGGTCCGCCGGGGGGCGGAAAGTCGACGGCCGGACGACTCGTCGCGAAGTCGCTGGGCCTTGAGTTCCGATCGGCGGGAGACCTGTTCCGCGCGGAGGCGAGACGCCGCGGCATGGACCTCGCGACCTTCGGGAGGTACGCTGCTGCGCATCCCGAGGTCGACCGGGAGCTCGACCGAACGATGCAGGCGCTCGCGACCCCCGGCCGTCTTCTGGACGGGCGGGTCCAAGGTCCCCTCTGCCGACGGGCGGGAATCCCCGTCTACGACGTGGTGGTGACGGCTCGCGAGGACGTTCGAGTCCGCAGGGTCGCCGAGAGGGACGGACAATCGCTCGACGAGGCCCGCCGTCAGGTTCGCGAGCGGGAGGCGAGCGAGCGGGACCGCTACTTCCGCTACTACGATATCGACCTCGACCGGGAGACGCCCGGGTTGCTCGTCGACTCGAGCGACCTTCTGCCGAACGCGGTTGTCGAGAAGATCCTCTCCTTCGTACGGGAGCGCGAGGCGGCGGCCCGATGACGGGTTCGATGGAGCGGCCCGATTCGGTCGACGAGCGTCTCACCCAAGGCTCGTTCCTTCTGCTCGACAAGCCACGCGGGCCCTCCTCGCATCAGGTCACCGCTTGGGCTCGCGACCTTCTCGGGGTCCCGGTGGCGGGTCACGCCGGGACCCTCGACCCGAACGTGTCGGGCCTCCTCTGGGTCGGCGTGGGTCCGGCGCTGAAACTCCTCCCGCTCGTCCTCGAGTTCCCGAAACGGTACGTCGCGTCGGTTGTGCTTCATGGCCCGGTTCCCGTTCGGGAGGTCGAGCGCGTGCTTGCGGAGTTCACCGGCCCCATCTACCAGACACCCCCCGTGCGCTCCGCGGTGAAGCGGGAGCGACGCATTCGAACGATCCATCGGCTGACGCTCGTCGAGTCGGACGGCCCTCGGCTCCTCCTCGACATCACGGCGGACTCGGGGACCTATGTCCGCACCCTCGCGGTCGACCTCGGGGAAGCGCTCGGACTGGGGGCGCACATGGAAGAACTTCGTCGCGTCGGGAACGGCCCGTTCCGGGAGCAGGACGCGGTCTCGCTCACCGTCCTCGCCGACGCGGCCGCGGCCCGCGCCGCCGGCGACCCGGCGATGCTGCTCGCGCTCCTGCACCCCCTCGAGGAGGTCTGGCGGGAGTTCCCCGCCATCGTCGTGAAGGATGCGGCCGCGAGCGCCATCGCTCATGGGGCCGGCCTCGCGAGCGGGGGCATCCTCGCGCTTCCCACGCCGTTCACCGGCGGCGCGCGAGTGGCGCTCGTGAACCGGGCAGGGGAGCTGATCGCGACGGGGGTTGCTGTCCGGAGCTCGGACGAAGTCGGCCACGTGAAACACGGCTGGGTGGTCGACGAAACCCGGGTGTTCGTCGACCCGGCCCGGTTTCCTGCGCTCTGGCACCATGGCGCGGGCCACCACGCCGGCGCGTTGCGTCCCGTTCACGGATAGGATTAATCCCCGCCTCGGCTCGACACCCTCGATGGCAGCGCCCTCCGCGCGCCCATCCCCTCTCCGTCGGGACTCGTTCGAGAGGCTCGGCCGGTGGATCGTCCGTCATCCCTGGCACCCGATCCTTTTCTGGGTCGCCCTCCTGGTCGTTACGATTCCGTTCCTCCCTCTTCTCGGAACGGTGACGACAAACTCGGTGACGACCCTGCCCGCCAACTCCCCGAGTGGTCAGGCGAGTGCCGAGCTCGCCCGACTCTTCCCGAACGACCCTTCGGCGAGCTCCTCGGTGATCCTTCTTTACGGGCCGAACCTTACGGACGCGAACGCCCAGCGCGTGGTCCAGAACGTCACCGCGGCGCTCCGGACGGATCCCTCGCTCACCTACCTGTCCTCCGTGGAAACGGTCTACACTCAGTACGCGATCTTTCTCTCGGGGCAGGCCGAACTCGCGAACGGAATCGTTCAGCGATCGCTCTCGAACTCCACCCCACTTCCGGCGTCGGTGAACCAATCGGCCGAGCTCCTTTGGGCGCCTGCGGCACTCTTCCTCGGGACGTGGACCGCGTTGGTGGGTCAGGGTCTCTGCCATCCCACTCCCGCAGCGTGCAATTACCCGGCCTACGAGTCGACCGCCTCCGCGCTTTCAAACTCGACCCTCTCGCTCGAGGTCCTCGGCGCGTTCTACAACGCCTCTACGGGCGGGTTCAACCGCACTTCGGGATGCGCGAATGACCCCGCGACCACGGTCCCATGCACCGATGCGACCGTGCGGTCGACCGAATCCCTTCTCGTCCCGGTCCTTGTCCCCAACCCGGCCGACCGGGTCGTCCCGTTCGCGGTCCTGAGCGACCTCGGGACCCAGAACTTCACGGCCTGGCCGAGCGTTCGCGGCGTCGCCGCCTCCGTCCTCGGCTCGACCGAGGGAGTCCCGGTGAGCTTCCTTCTTTCCGTTTGGGAGTCGTTTCCGCGAGGGTTCCCGAACGCGACCGCGCCGTGGGCCTGGGCGAACAGAACGGTCGTGAACGCGACGCTCGCGAACGAGCCGCTTCCGGTCCCGGTCGCGATCCTCTCCCAGTACGTATCCCCTCAGGGAAGCGCACAGCTGCTCCGGCTGTCGTTCTCGGAGTCGGACGACTTCACCGACAAATCGGGCGGTCAGCCGGTCTACTCCGACCTCAACAAGATCGACGCTCTTGTGCCGTCGGTACTCCACTCCTCCGACCCGACTCGGTCGATCTCCTACGTCCAGACCGGGTACGCCCCCCTCGACCTCCTCACCCAGAACTCCGTGAATCAATCGATCGCCCTCGTCCTCCCGCTCACGGTCGGTCTTCTACTCGCGATCGCCATGCTCTACTTCCGATCCCCCCTGACGCCACTCCTCACGTTCGCAGGGCTTGCCATCGCCCTGGTCCTCGGGCTCGGGGCGACCATCCTCATCGGCGAGGCCGTCGGTCATGTCGACACGACCTCGATCACCCTCGAGGAAGTGTTCGTGCTAGGCGTCGGAACCGATTACGCGATCTTCCTCACCGCCCGGTACCGGGAAGAGCTCGTCCGGGGGAAACCCTCGGACGAAGCGCTCGTTACTGCCGTCACGTGGGCGGGAAAGTCGGTCGCTACGAGCGGTTCCGCGGCAATCCTCGCCACCCTTGCGCTCACGTTCAGCGGGGTCGCTCTTCTGTCGCAGTGGGGCTCCGTTCTCTCGCTCGCCGTGTTCATCACGCTCGTCCTCTCGCTCACGATGATCCCGGCGCTCCTCAAGCTGGTCGGTCCGCGGGTGTTCTGGCCGTATACTGGCGCGCGGTTCGAACGTCAGGCAGCCAAACTGAACGAGCGGCGCGACCGGCAGGAGACGTACTTCTATCGGGCCGGAAGACTCACGCAGAAGCATCCCTGGACGTTCGTCATCGCGCTGCTCGTCGTTTCGGTTCCGCTCGTCGCGGTCGCTCTGACCGCCCCCCTCGCCTACGACTTCTATCAGCAGCTTCCGTCGGGCCACCCGGCGACCGACGGGCTCCATCTAGAGGGCAACTACTTTGGAGACGGCTTCGCGGTCCCGTCGTACGCCCTTGTCACATTCGCCTCTCCCATCGTGGTCGGCAATACGACGAACGCAAGCGAGTTCGTCGCGATCGCCGCGCTCACGTACCGGGCGGAATCGACGGCCGGGGTCGCCTCCGTCCAGTCGCTCGTCGGGCCCTTTGGCACGACCCTCGGGAACTGGTTGAACCTCTCCACGCTCCCCTCGGGGACCCGGGTCAACCTCCTCGGGACCCTGTCCGGACTCCTCGGGACCGACGGACGGACGGTCCTCTTCTACTTCGTGATGAACTCCACCGGGCTCTCGCTCTCGGCGGTGAACGCGATCCACGGCATTGAGGCGTCGTGGGGAACGTACGCCGGGGTTCATTCGGAGGTGACGAAGCTCGCGTACGGTGGGGGAGCACCGATCATCGACGACCTCGCGAACCAGACCGCGCTCGCGACGGAGCTCATGATCCTCGCCGTCACGATCGGTCTCGTGATCGTCCTGCTCGCGGTCCTCCGCTCGTGGATCATCGCGCTCATGGGGGTCGCGACGATCGGTCTCTCGATCAGCTGGGCCTGGGCGACCTCGTATCTCGTATTCCAACAACTCTTGGGGTTCCCTCTCTTCTTCTACGTGAGGACGATCCTGTTCATCTTCATCCTCGGTCTCGGAATCGACTACAACATCTTCCTCCTGACCCGCGTCCGCGAGGAGCGTGTGCGCGGACGTTCGAACTCGGAGGCAGCGGTCGAAGGGGTTGCGTGCACGGGCGGCATCATCACGGCCGCAGCGTTGATCCTCGCATGCGCATTCGGCGCACTCCTCGTAGGGTCGTTCACGCTGATCCGAGCGATCGGGTTCGCCGTGGCGGTCGCGGTGATCCTGGATGCGATGGTCGTGCGGACCTACCTCGTCCCCGCGTCGCTCCAGGTGCTCGGAGAACGGGTCTGGACGTGGACGGGGCTTCGGCCGAAGGGATCGATAGGTTCTCCCGCCCCCGGTGGACCGACAGCGGTCGACTCGCGGGGGAAGAGCGAAGAATCGCCCGTCGGGCCCTAGCCGGCCCGGACTACTTTCCGAGGAATCGCGCCCGGGCTTTCTCGAGGTGCGGCGCAGGGGACGAGGTGTCGATGACCTCGACCACCTTCCCTACTGGGTCGATGAGGAACGTGACGCGGCGCGCCCGCCCTCGGGGGTTGAGCACCCCGTAGGCCTGGGCGACGCTCTTGGACGAGTCGGCGATCAGTGGGAACGGAAGCCCATACTTTTGGGCGAACGCCTTCTGCTTGGGGCAGTCGTCGACGCTCACGCCCACGATTTGGACCTTGTGCGCGAGAAACTCGGGGGAGACGTCGCGGAATCCCTTCGATTCGATCGTGCATCCCGGGGTGTCCGCCTCCGGGTAAAAGTAGAGGACCACGGGGGCTCCTCTCAGGGAGGAGAGGCGGAACGAAGCCCCGTCCTGATTCGGCGCGACGAAGTCCGGTGCGATGTCGCCGACTGCGACCATGGGCCGCGGAAGAAGCCGTGGGGTATTTTACGGGGTCGACCGGCCGGTGACGGGTCAACCGGTGGCGACCGTGACGAGCGTCTCGGTCGACTTAATCCCGGCGACCTTTCGGATCTTGTGGACGACCGTGTCCAGGGCGACGTTGATGTGAGGAGCCTCGACCTTCACGATGAGGTCGAACGGTCCGGTGACCGCCTGCACCTCGGTCACTCCGGGGACCGACCGAAGCCGGTTCAAGACCTCGTCGAGTCGGCCGACCTCGGTCTCGACGAGGAGATACAACGTCTCCATCCGCGCGCGCGCACCTACCCCGACAGAGACCGTCCTACCCCTTCAACCTTCCGCGGCTACCGTGGGGTAACCCGTTCCCAAAGCGTTATGCACGGCGGCACGCCGGTTCGGGGGCCATGCGCCTCCGGCTCGAGGACACGCGCTCCGGCGAACGACGCTCGGTCCGGGCGCTCCCCGGCCGCCCGGTGACGCTCTACGCGTGCGGGCCGACGGTCTACGACGCGGCCCACGTCGGTCACGCAAGGACGTACCTGTTTTTCGACATCGTCCGCCGGTTCCTCACCGAGGAGGGACACTACGTCCACCACGTGATGAACATCACCGATTTCGAGGACAAGATCGACCACCGCGCCGCGGAGCTCGGGACCACGTGGCGAGCTCTCGCGCGCCGGGAAGAAGCGAGATTCTTCCGCGACATGGGACGGTTTGGAATCGTTCCTCCCGTCGAACATCCTCGGGCGAGCGACTTTGCACCCGACATCGTGCGGGTGGCCGAAGCGCTCGACCGGACGGGACGGGTCCGCCACGAGGGAGATGTCTGGATCTACTGCCCGCCGGAGCGACCGGGAGAAGGGAACTTCCTGAACGAGGCCGACCTGGCTCTCCACGCGGTCGAGGAACCCGACCATCCGTTCCCGCGCCGCGAGGGTGCCCTCGGGGAATTCGTCATCTGGAAGCGACAGGACCCGCCCCTTCCCTCCTGGCCGAGCAAGTGGGGCCGCGGCACGCCGGGATGGCATCTGGAGTGCTACGCGATGGCCCGTCGGATTCTCGACATCCCGGTCGACCTGCATGGGGGGGGCCTCGACCTGATCTACCCGCACCACCACGCGGAGAACGAGATCGCGCTCGCGCTCGATGGAGAACCGTTCTCGCGGATGTTTGTCCACACTGCATTCGTCCTCCAGTCCGGAGCGAAGATGTCGAAGTCGACCGGCAACCTGATCTCCCTTCGCACCGCCCTCGAGAGCTCGAGCCCGGGGGGACTTCGATGGTACCTCCTCTCGACCCCCTACCGAGTTCGCATCGAGTGGAGTCCGTTCCTGCTCGACCGTGCAGAACGGGAGTACCAGGAGCTCCGGCGGAACATTCGCCGATGGCTCGAGCCCGGCCGGGGCGTGACTCTCGGCGCATCGTTCGCCCAAGAGCTCTCCGAGGGCGTGCGTGCCGACCTCTCGGAGGGGCTCGCCACCGACAAGGTCATCGACCGATTGCGGCTCCTCACCGCAGAGCTCGGACGAGACCCGAGCGAACGCGTCGCCGCGGGCGAGGGAGGCCGCGTCCGCGACGCACTCCGAGAGGTCGAGCGGCGAACGGGGATCGCGCTTCTGCCGCTCAGAGACCGGTCCGGTCGACGATCAGGCTGAGGCCGTTCCCACCGCCCATGCAGGCGGTCGCGAGGCCGAGACGCGTGCGTGTGCGGACGAGTTCCTGGACGAGCGTGACGACAATTCGGGCCCCGCTCGCCCCGATCGGGTGACCGAGGGCCACCGCTCCGCCGTGGACGTTGAACTGCTCTTCCGTGAACCCGAACGTGCGCTGCACCGCGATCGATGCCGATGCGAACGCCTCGTTGTGCTCGACCCGGTCGAACTGCGATGGGGAAAGCCCCACCCGGGCGAGGTGCTTTCGGACCGTCGGGATGGGAGCCTCCATCACGTCGTCGGGGTGAACGCCGCTCTCCCCGGTCGAATGGATCCATGCGAGCGGCTTCAAGCCTCGGCTCTCGACCTCGCGCCGGCTCGCGAGAACCAAGGCGGCCGCGCCGTCCGAGATCTGGGAAGAGTTCCCGGCCGTCAGGACGCCGTCGGAGCCGAACGCCGGCCGAAGTTTCCCGAGCGCCTCGAGGGATGTGTCGGGCCGGGGGCACTCGTCGTGCGCGAGACCCTTCGCTCCCGGGGTCATCGACTCCGGGACCGGCACGACCTCCGCGGCGAAGTGCCCGTCGTGCAGCGCCTGGACGGCCAGGCGGTTGCTGCGGAGCGCGAACGCGTCCACCTCGGCCCGGGTCAAGTGAAAGTGGCGAGCGACTCGCTCGCCCGTGAGCCCCATGATCTCGTGTTCGCCGTAGGCATCCATGAGTCCGTCCCGCTGCATCGCGTCGTCGAGCGAGAACGGGCCCGGCTTGCTTCCCCATCGGAGACGGCCGGGCAGAAGATGAGGCGCGTTCGACATGCTCTCCATCCCGCCCACGAGCACTCGGTCGAACTCGCCGGCGCGGATCACTGCGAAGCCAAGATTGATCGCCTTCAGCCCGGAACCGCACACCATGTTGATGGTCGCCGCACCCGCGCTATCCGGGATTCCGACCCCGCGAAGTACCTGACGCGCGGGGTTCTGTCCGACCCCCGCCTGGATGCCGTTCCCGAAGAGGACCTCGTCGATCTCCGCCGCGGGGATCCCTGACCGCTCGACCGCCGCCCGGGCGGCATGGGTCCCGAGATCGGGAGCGGGGACATTGCGAAGCGAGCCTCCGAACTTCCCGATGGGCGTGCGGGTCGCAGAGAGAATCGCGACGGAGAGCTCCGGACGGTCCGGCATACTCGACCGAGCGGTCGACGGATTAAGAGGATGGCGCGCGTCGACTTCGCGCGCTCCGGCACGCCGCCGCGGGAAGGGACGAAAGCGAGACGGGAGGAGCTCAGTCCTCTTCGACCCGCGGCGCGAGGAGATACCGTCCCTCGCCGCGTCCCGCTGCCATCGTGAACTCGATCTTGAGCGGGTACTCGTTCCCGACGTGCAGCGTCGTCTCTTCGGCCGCGATCGACTTCACCATCGCCGAGAAGAAATCGAGCGGGTACATGCTCTTCACCGGTTCCTTCACGTCCAGGCGGGTGAGGGAGTCCTTCGGGATTCGGAGGTCGAGTCGGTCGGTGTCGCCCTCCGAATGCATCGTGAACGCGTCGGGTTCGAGGGAGAGCGTTACGTGGTCCGTGAAGCTCTCGCTGCCGCGGATTCCTTGGCGCATGTCCTCCGTCTTGAGCGTGACGCTGGCCGGTGGGTTCACGTTGGGGACCTTCGGGTCGGTGATGCCCGCAGGGTCGACGATCGCC
>DASPTO010000034.1:0-5701 GCA_035623375.1 Thermoplasmata archaeon | reverse complement strand
ACGGAGTCATTCGCCGAGAAGGGACCGGTCGGGGCGGGCCGGTCGCCCCTCTCGGACCGAAGGGCTGGGTCGCCCGCCGGAGCGTCGCGACCCCATGGACGAGTCCCCGGGCGCCAGCCTGATCCTCGCGACTCTGCGCATCCGCATTCCCAAGAGCGGGGTATGGACCGGTCCTTTCTCGAGAGCTCACCCGAGCACCTCGATCGAAACGCTGAACCGGTCCGAAGTGGACGCGGACATCTCCGTCTCGGACTACTGGATCAGCGGCCACCCTCCGGGAGTGTGGGCGCGGGAGATCGGCAGCTACCCCGACGTCCGCAATGTCGATAGTCTCGCCGAGGTGGGCGATGGGAGCATCTATCGAATCACCTACCGGAACCCGCCGGTGATCTACCTCTATCGAAAGCTCGGCCTACCGATCCAATTCCCGCTGCACATCCAGTCGGGATTCCTTCGGTGGGAAGTGGTCGCCCGCCGCTCCGAGTTCGAAGCGGTCCTCGGGCATGCCCGAGAGGTCGACCCGGAGTTCCAGGTCGTCTCCATCCGCCGTCGCCCGCTTCGCAGTCACCTCCCCCTGTTGACCGACGCTCAACAGGAGCTCCTGAACCGCGCCATGGCCGCCGGATATTTCGCGGTCCCGCGCGGGATCACTCTGACCGACCTCGCACGCCAGCTCGGTCGCAGCAAGTCCGCGGTCTCCGAAGCGATCGCGATCATCGAGCGGAAACTTCTGGAGACGGCGGTTCGGCCGACGGGTCTAACCCCGTAGACGCCCGGACGGCCAGCCCGAGTTGCCAAGCGGTAGCTCACGGCGAGTTGACGTCCTTCATCGACGAGGGAAAGCGAGCCGGATTGAATCGGAGAGTCTTCCCCGGGACATACCAGGAAAACACCTCGAGTCGGAGTACCCCAGCCTTCACCGCGGGGTCCTCCTGCGCCAGCGTCCGTGCCTCCTCGACTCCGGTCGCGTAGATGCAGATCCCGGCGATCGTAGGGTCGAGCGGCCCTTGGACCGGCCCCGCGGCGAGGAGGTGTCCTTCCGCGTGCCGTTTGGCGAGGAACGCAAGATGGGCGTCCTGAAGGGCCCCCTCTGCAGCCTGGTCAAGGGTCGGCCGGTCGTCCCGACGGCGCAGTAGGAGAACGGTCCACCGGTCGAACTCCATGCCAGCCCCTCACCGAGGTGTGGGCCCTGGACCCGGGGGCTCCCTACGTCCCGAGGAGGTCTGGGAGTCGACCCAGTCCCGCACGCGACGGTCGAGCATGCCGAGGGGAATCGCTCCTTCCTCCAGCACCCGGTCGTGGAACGTTCGCGGGTCGAATCGGTCCGCGAGCGCGTGTTCCGCGAACGTCCGCAGTTCGCGAATCTTGAGCTGACCGATCTTGTAGGCTAGCGCCTGGCCCGGCCAGACGATATAACGGTCGACCTCGACCGCGATGTCGACGTCGCTCTTTCCCGTGTTCTCCCGGAAGAAGCGGATCGCGTCCTCTCGCGTCCATCCGAGCGCGTGCATCCCGGTGTCCACGACCAGGCGGATGGACCGCCACATGTCGAACGTGTGCTGGCCGACCTTCGAGTAGGGGTCCCGGTAATGACCCAACTCCTCCCCCAGACTCTCCGCGTAGAGGCCCCAGCCTTCTACGAACGCGGTGGGTCCGGTGAAGCGTCGAAAATCGGGGAGGTCGCCGACCTCTTGGGCCAGTGCGATCTGGAGGTGATGGCCCGGCACCGCCTCGTGCAGGCAGAGGGCCTCCATCTCCCATCGGGGGCGCGCGCGAAGGTCGTACGTGTTCGCGTAGAACGTGCCCGCCCGGCCGGTCGCGGGAGCGCCCGGCATGTAGTAAGCGGCCGGCGAGCTCTTCGCTCGGAAGTCGGGGACGGGTAGCACTCCGTAGGGAAGTCGCGGAAGGCACCCGAACACCCGGGCAAGCCCGGGGTCGGTCTTCTTGGCGATGACGCGATACGCGTCCACGAGCGCCTCCGCGCTGGGGAGGAAGAACTGGTCGTCCGTGCGGAGGAACTCGAGGAATTCCGGGAACGTGCCGGAGAAGCCGGTCTTCTTCATCAACGCCTTCATCTCCGCACCAATACGTCGGACCTCGGCGAGTCCGACCTCGTGGATCTCCCGAGGGGTCATCGGCGTCGTGGTTTGGTATCGCACCAGGTGCTCGTAGAGGGCTGCCCCGTCCGGTAGGGCGGAAACGCCGGGGACTTCGCGACACGCGGGAAGATACGTCGAGACGAGGTAGTCGAGAAGACGCCGAAACGCCGGGGCGATGGAGTCCCGATACGCTTCTCGGGCGGCGGTCGTGAACCGCCGCCGGTCCTCCTCCCCGATGCGTTCGGGCCATTCCCTGAACGGTCGGAGCAGTGGGCTCTCCAGCGGTTCGGAAGGGACCAGCCCCCGGATCTGGTCGGGAACTCCGCGCACCGCCACGCGACAGGGCGTGTAGCCCTCTCGCAAACCGACCTCGAGGAGAGCCCGGTTCTGGTCGACCGCGGCTCCGAGCGTCTTGAGCCGGGACAGAATGCTATCGTAGTCGGAGATTCGAGTTCGCGGTTGGAGGTCTAGGGTGTCGGACGCCGTCAGATGGATTCCTTCCATCTGGTTGATGGGCACCCGGAGGCTGTGGGGCATACCGAGGTTGAACGGCAGCGGGTCGAGGCCGAAGGAGAGACCCCGCTCCGCCACGTCCAGCAGGTCTCGGTAGAGTTCGTAGTTCGTGCGTTCCCGACCGGAAAGGTCTGCCCGGTCGATCTGCTTCAGAGACGCGATGCTTTCGGCGAGATGTCGGCGACGGCGCTCGATCCCCGACGTCGAGTCGTCGGTCCATCGATCGTCGAGGCCGGGGAACCCGAAGCTGGTCGCGAGCTCGGGATACTCGGCGAGCCACTTCTTCCAGTCGTCCTCGAGGTACGAACGGAACGCCTTTGCGGTGGATGATTCGGTAGCACACATGCGGGCTCACCTCGGGCAACGCGCCCGGAGTGGGCAGCGGAACGTCCTTCGGTATTTGAGCCGACGCGCATACCGACACAGGCGCACTCGACCGAAGGGTTCGGGTGGCTCTTGGGAAAGGAATAAGTTCAGAGCGGGCTCCCGGGGTCCGATGCCGAGGAATCCGGTACGGTTCCTGTATTCCGGGATACGGGTCCGCGACGTCGACCGGTCCTTGCGGTTCTACCGTTCCCTCGGATTTCGTGTGGTCGCACGAGGCCACATGGCGCATGGGGGCGAGTGGGTGCACCTCGTATTCCCCGGGTCCCGGCACCGGATCGAGCTGAACTTCTATCCTCGGAAGAACCGCTTCTACGAGCCGTTCCGGAAGGGGACCGAGTTCGACCACTTCGGATTCTATTCGCCCAATGTTGAGGCGTGGCGCCGACGTGCCGTGCGCGCCGGCGGAACGGTCGCGGAGGATTTCATCGACGGGAAGAACCGGCTCGTCTACGTCAACGACCCGGACGGCGTCTGCCTCGAAGTGTTTGGTCCCGTCACTCCACTACGACGCCGTCGACCCTAGGCACGTGGGCAGCAAACCGCCGTCATGGTCGGGATCGTCGACGAGACGATTGGGCCCCTTGGTCATCGGGCATGGACCCTCCGTGGGGCACCCCGCGATTTTGCCGCCCGCTCGTCGGCGGGGTCCCCTAACTCTTTGTACCCTTCGCTGATGGCGAGGGCATGCCGCCGAAGTCGCCGCTCCCGATGGAACGGTATGCCCAACACTGGAACTACGGAGACCTCGCCTGGTTGAGGCAGGGAGAACTGGTATTCACTTCCGACCTCACCGGGCGTCCCAACATTTGGCGCCAGCGCGTCGGTCCCCACGGCGAACCGGGCTTCGCCCGGCCGATGACGGCGTTCACCGACCGATCGGTTCGGGTCATCGCTCCGGCCCACGACGGCCGCTCCGTGTACTTCTCGGCGGACCAGGACGGAGACGAGCAGATGCAGCTGTTCCGCGTATCCGCGGGCGGCGGCGACCCCGTCGCGATTACCGAGGACCGGAAGGTACGGCACGAGCTCACCGAGGGAGGGATCGACCCCCTCGGCCGCCGGCTGCTCTTCGTCGACAACGGCCGGGACCCGAAGGACATGGACGTGGTGCTGCTCGACCTCAAAAGCGGCGTGTCCACTCGACCCCTAACGACGGACGTCGTTTGGGCCAACCCGACCTGGGACCCGAGTGGGAAGCGCTTCTTTACCTCGCAGATCCACAGCAACACGCGGATCCACTCGTTCATCTACGACCCGGCCCGCCGCACCACCGTGGAGGTCATCCCGCACGAATCCGACGCTTGGTCCGCGACGGAAGCATGGACGCACGACGGCCGGAGCGTGCTCGTGCGCACCGATATCGATCGGGAGTTCAAGCAGCTCGAGCTCGTGGAGGTGGCTACGGGAAAGAGGAAGGTGATCGCCGCGCCGAAGGGCGACATCGAGGACGTCCGGTTTTCCCGCCGTACCTCGACCCTCATGTACGCCGTGAACGAGAATGGGTACTCGACCTTGTACGCGGGACGGCTATTCGGTCGGATGCACCGGGTCACGTCGCTACCGAAGGGCCATCTCCCCCTCTCGTGGGGACTCGTGACCGCGATTGCCCCCGACGGTCGGTCCGCCGCGGCGCTATGGTCTCGAGGGTCCAGCCCGGACGAGATCCTCTGGTTCCCCCTGGCCGGAGGTCGCGCGGTGCAACTGACCGAGAGCATGGTGGGGGGCGTCCCGGACGGTCCGCTCCCGGAACCGAAACTGGTCCGTTTCCCGACGTTCGACGGCCGAAAGATCCCCGCTCTCTACTACCTCCCCAAGCACCGACCCAAGGAACCGATGCCCGCGGTTCTGTCGATCCACGGTGGACCGGAGAGCCAGGAACGTCCCGAGTGGATGTACATGGGCTTGTACGCCTGGTTGAACGCCCGCGGCATCGCGGTGCTCGCCCCGAACATACGAGGGTCGACCGGCTACGGGAAGTCGTACCAGAAGCTCATTTACCACGACTGGGGCGGAAACGAGCTCAAAGACCTCAGGGCGGCGGCCGAATGGCTCGGTTCGCAACCGGAGGTCGACCGCGAGCGGCTCGGCGTCTTCGGCGGAAGTTTCGGAGGGTTTGCCACCCTGGAATGCGCCACCCGCTTACCCGAGTACTGGAAGGTCGCCGTCGATGTGGTCGGCCCGTCGAATCTTCTCACCTTCGTGAGGACCGTGCCGCCGTTCTGGGTCCGGTTCGTCAACGAGTGGGTGGGCAATCCCGAGACCGAGGCGGATTTCCTGCGCGAGCGCTCGCCCATCACCTACATCGACAACGTCCGCGCGGACATGCTGATCATTCAGGGAGCAAACGACCCGCGCGTCAACAAGGCCGAGTCCGACCAGATGGTCGAACGACTCCGGGCCAACGGCAGGTCGGTGGAGTACGTGGTGTTCGAGGACGAGGGACACGGATTCACGCAGCGCGCGAACCAGCTCAAGGCGTGGAACACCATCGGCGGGTTCTTGGTCGCGCATCTCACCGGATAGCGCCGGGGTGGCCCGGAGTCCCCGCGAGGAAGGTGGACCCCGCTCCCGGTCACCCGTAGGACGGAGAACAAGCCTGTCCGGGGAGGCTCACGTGGGAGGACGTCGTCCGTTCGCCGTAGCATCCGCCCACCCCCTCAGCACGGCGGCCGGGCTCGAGGTGCTCGGGGCCGGCGGGAACG
>DASPTO010000033.1:0-6614 GCA_035623375.1 Thermoplasmata archaeon | reverse complement strand
CCCCCGCCGGCTTCGGGTCAGGCCACCAAACCCGCCGCTCCCGCGGCGAGTGCCGGGCCGGCCGTCGCTCCGGCAGCCCCTCGCCCGGCTTCCTCCACTCCGTCGGCCTGAGACGTCGCCCCGTGCTCAGGGCCCGGCTGGTATCTTTGCCGCCGTCTCCACGAGCTCCTTCGCGGCGCGCGTGAACCTCATGGCCTTCGCGAGGTTTCCCTTGATCCGGAACGTTCCCTCGAGGATCGCGTTCACTGGGTCGATTTGGGCGGCGAGGAGCTTTTGCCAATTCTCCGGGCTCCCCTCGTAGACGAACTCGCTCGAGACGGCCCGAGCATCGGGATAGTACGTCGCGGACGAGCACTCGCCGTGGGCGAGCGCGAGGTGTACTCCAGGTGACGGGGTGTTCGGGTCCGGCATCCGGACGAGGAACACGATGTCCCCCTCCCATGCCTTCGCGGCGTCGCGGTATGCCGTGTTCTGGTTGATCGCGTCGCGGAACGCAGCTGCCCACTCCTCGGAAGGAAACTTCATCGCGTCGTGCACTGCGCGGTAAACTATGAGACTATCCCGGAAGCGGCCGGTGGACTCCGTCAGGTCGAGTAGTCGTAGAAGCCGCGACCGGTCTTGCGGCCGAGATGGCCCGCGTCCACGAGACGGCGGAGGAGGGGAGCCGGCCGGTACTTCGGGTCGCCATATTCCCGGAAGAGGGTCTCGGCGACCTCGAGCGAGACATCGAGCCCGATCATGTCGGCGAGCTCGAAGGGCCCCATCGGCATCCCGGCGCCGGTCTTCATCGCAAGGTCGATGTCTCGAGAGGACGCGACCCCCTCGTCGAGAGCGAACGATGCTTCGTTGAGGACCGGGATCAGCAGCCGGTTCACGAGGAACGCCGGCGTCTCCTTGATCCGGATCGGAACGAGCGGGTAGCGGTGGTTGCGAAGACCTTGGAGGAAATCGATGGTATCGGTGATGACGTCTTCACGAGTGTCGACTCCTCCCGAAACCTCGACCAGGGGAAGGGTCGTCGGCGGGTTGAAGAAGTGTACCACGAGCGTCTGGCGGGCATGCTTCAACCCCCGGGCGAGGCGAGTGATGGAAAGGGAGGAAGTGTTCGAGCCGATCACCGCGTGTTCCGGGAGAACCTCGTCCAGAGCCTCGAGGACAGGCCGCTTGACCTCCTCCTTCTCGAAGACGGCCTCGATGACGAAATCGACCTCGGCGAACGGTCGGTACTCCGTCGTGCCGTAGACCCGGGCGATCGCTTCGTCGCCGCGAGCCTTCGAGACCTTCGGTGCGAGCTTCTCGCGGATCTTCGCCTTTTGTTCCTCGGTGAGGTCCCCGGCGAGCTCTGTGATCCGGTCGATCTCTTTCTGAGCGCGCCCCTCGTGGAAGCGGACCAGTTCCTGCACGTACTCGCGGACCCGCGTGAGTCCCTTGTCCACCAGCGGCAGGTCGAGGTCCTTCAGGTACACTTCAATCCCATTGAGAGCGAGAATCTCCGCGATGGCGGCTCCCATCGTTCCGGCGCCAACGACGCCTGCCTTTGCGACCCGCATACCGGCCCCGGGCGCCGAAGCACGGAACCGCTACATAACCTACCGGTGGATTTGAGCGCCGGACGGGCACGACGATCGGTCTGTTGGCCGGCGGCGCTCTCCTTCTCACCGACATCGCCGTGGCGTTGTCGCGAAACCGAAGGCTTAAGGAGCGGACGCGGCTCGAGGCCCTCGCGCGGGGATAGCCCAGCCCGGTAAGGCGCTGGATTGCTAATCCAGTGGTGGTTTCACCTCGGGGGTTCAAAAGGGGGGTGGAACGGACCCGCCCCTCGGGACGTCCCCCTCCCCGCGTTCTTACCTCGTCGGCTCGGAGCGTGCGCGATAGACGTCTTTGTCGAGACGAACCTCCGCGAGTGCTCCTGGCGCTGGCGTCGGTCCGTCGACCACGGCGAGCACCCGGACGGCATCCGGGAGCTCGATGAGCGCGAGCCGGTGCGGCGCCTGCCACCCCGTCGCGGGATAGTGGAGCTCGGTCGCCGCGAGGACCTTGCCCACCGCGGACCCCGCGTACGACACGCAATCGACGGACCCGCATTTGGGACAGGGGCCGTCCGTAGGAAGGAAACGCGTGTGACACGACCGGCACAGGCTGAGCCCGAGAGTCGCGGACGCGATCACGAAGCCTCCCGACCGAGGATCGTCACAAGGTTGTGGGATGCGATACCGCTGATCGTCTGGGCAAGACCGATCTTGGGGCGAGTCCCGATCGAATGAGCTCCCGCCTCTCCTCGAAGCTGGAGAGCCACCTCCGCGACCTCCGCCAGGCCCGAGGCAGCCACCGGGTGTCCTCGTCCGACGACCCCGCCGCTTGGGTTGACCGGCAGCCGGCCGTTCAGGCCGACCCAATCCTTCTCGAACCACTCGAGCGCTTCCCCCGGGCCGCAGAACCCGAGGTCCTCGAGATGGATGAGCGTGAACGGGGAGAACGCGTCATGGACCTCGAGCACGTTGATCTCCTTCCGTGTCAGATGTGCCGACTCGTAGGCCCTGCGCGCAGCGATTCGAGTCGCAGCGAACGAGGTGAGGTCCTCTCGGTCCACGATGCGCAGCGCGTCAAACCCCTGGCCCAGGCCAAGTACCGTCGCCGGACCGGTTCCCTTCTCGAGCACCATTGCGGTCGCCCCGTCCGAGATCGCGGAACAGTGCAGAAGGCGCAGCGGGAGCGCGACCGGCCGGCTGTTCGCGACCTCCTCGAGCGTGACGGGCTTCTGAAAATGGGCGTTCGGGTTTCGGGCGGCCATCGCCCGGGCGTGGACGGTCGCCACGTCGCAGACCCGGCTCGTGAGCCCGTGTCGCTCCATGTACCGCGACGTCACGATCGCGGCGAGAGCGGGCATGGTCGCGCCCGACGCGACCTCGCTCACGTGAAGCGAGGACGAGAGGTCCTTGGTGTTCTCGGCGGTCGACCGGTCGGTCATCTTCTCGGCGGACACGACGAGGGCCCGGTCGAATCGACCGGTTTCGAGGGCGAGGACCGCAGCGTGGAACGCCATCCTCCCGTCCCACTCGAGGAGTCGACCCGGTACCCCGAGGCCGTTTCGAGGCCCAGCCGACCCGCCAGTCTGGGCAGAAGGGATTCCCGTCCATGAGGACCGTGAGCGAACATCGAACCGACCACGAGAAGGTCGATCGGTTTCCGTCCGATTCCCTCGAGCGCAAGGTGAGCCGCTTCGGCGGAGAGGTCGATGAGACCCTCGGGGCGTTTCCCGAAGCGTCCCATCCCCACCGACGCGACGTGGACCGTCATTCCCGCGACCGACCGATGGGGTCCATAAGAAACAGAGCCTGATAGAGGAACCGTGAGAGCGGAAGCCCTTCCTCCCAACGAAGGATTCCGTTCCCGTCGGGAGTCTTGCTGACCGGCGGAAGCCGGCGGCACACAAAGCGAAGGACTCCCTTCTCAGGAAGGTCCCCTGCGACGAAGACCCTCCAGGTCTCCCCGGATCGAAGACCGATTCTCCGGTACGCGTAGAGGACCGTGAGTCCGACCCGAGACACCGCCCTTCGATGAGCTTCGAGCTGCTCGTTCGCCCGACCGCTGGCGGCAGAGAACCGGATGACCGGCTCGGACGATGCCTTCACCTCGATCGGGAACGCAAATTCTCTGCGGAGCGCCACCAGGTCGAATCCGAGCGAACCGGCCGCCCGGACGATCAGGAACGGGCGCTCGATCACCTTCTCGAACTCGAAGCGCTCGGTCGGTGAAAGGGTTCGCGCGTACGAGCGGACGGCCTCCGGCTGGCCCTCGAGCAAGCTCCGGAACTCTCGCTCGTAGGCCGATGCGCTGTGCCCGACCACGGTCGAAGAGTCTTCGGGAGGGATAATATAAGTCGGTCGGGGGACTCGCGGCGGAAAGTGGCAGCGCCGGGGGGACTCGAGATTCTTGCCTCAGAGCTTCCGGTAGCTCGGGTCCTCGCGGTCATGGTCGCCGACTCCGACCGGCGTCGCACGGTGCGGGGACTCGCCGCGCAACCCGCGCGGTTCCGCCTCTCGGAGTTCCGCACTCGGCTCCTTCGCGACCGGGTCTTCGAGGACTCCTCCCGGCTTCTCACTCGGCTGAAACGCCGCGGTCTCCTGATCGAGCTGCCGGAAGGACGGGGAGAGAAGGTCTATCAGGTCCCGTACCCGGAGGAGCTGCGTCAGCTCCTCCTCGACGAGGTCGAGCGCTCCGAGGCTGTGGAGACCTCGGCCTTAGGGCCGGTTCCCGACGAACGCGCCGAGATCCGGGCGATGGACGGCGAGTTCCTCGACCGACTTCGGGAGGTCCTCCGGGACCGCCTGGACGCGACGATCGAGTTCGGAAAGTCATTCACGGTCCAGAAGCTCGCGGCGTATCTCAAGGGGCTGTTCGGGGAGGAGCTCTACTTCGATTCGTTGATCTCCCTGCTGCAGCAGTACGCGCTTGCGGACGCGCCGCTCCTCGCACCCACGGGGCGACCGACAGGGACCACCGGATTCCACCTCGCGCTCTTCGGTCCGCCCGGCACAGGAAAGACGTTCTCGATCGACGACCTCATCCGAGGAAACCCTCGGAGTGGAGTCCCACCGCACGGCCTCCCCGGCCGCAACCGGTACTGTGGGGGAATCACTCCGGTTCAGTTCCTTCGGGTCGGCGCCGCGTACACGGGCCGAACGTTCAACTTCATCGTTCCCGAGTTCAACGACTGGTTCAAGTACCGAGGGATGGTCGAGCCGTTGAAACTCGTGATGGAGCAGCGCGAGGTGAAGTGGGAAACGACCTTCGGCACCGTTGGGCCCTACACCTTTCACTCCTTTTTCTCAGTGAACTACAACGTCCGGACCGCCGGAGCGCAGGACTACTGGACAACCATCGCCGACCCGAACTTCGCTGCTCTCGAGGACCGGATGCTCCTCCGGTTCCACCCGATGACCCGGGCCCGGTTCCGCGCGGTCGAATCGGCCGCCGAACGCCTCGAGCTCGGGGAGCTCGACTTCGCGCTCTCCGAGAAGCTCCGGGACCATCTCACGCTAGTGTACGCGATCGAAACCGGCCACCCGCTCGTGGCAGCGAAGTTCCGTCTGCGGCCCGTCCGCCTCGAGCGCGCTCTCTACGAGAAGCTCCGGGAAGTCTCGGAGCGGGCCCTCCGGGTGACCGACTTCCCGAAGTTCTCGCCGAGGCTCAAATCCCGGGCGGTCCGTCTCGCAGCCGCTGCGTCCCTTCTCACGTACTTCGGCGGTCCGACCGCAGAGACGATCCGCATCGGGTCGGAAGAGTCCGAGTTCGCGCGTCGTTTCTACGAGGAGGAGATCCATGCCCGAGAAGGGCGACATGGTCGGACGGCCGGCTAAGCACGAGCGCGTCGTCCGCTATCGACGGCCGGCAGCGGAGGTCGTCCAGCGCGCGGCGCGCCGGCTCGTACGGGGAGGAAAGGCGTCGTTCTCCTCGCAGGCAGAGTTCCGGGAGGCGCTTCTCCGGATCATCCGCCGGGACGAACCGCTCGCCGTACTGGGAGGTCCGCGGCTGCGGAAGCTCCTTCTCGACGTCCCGGGAGTCCGAATGTCCGTGCGATTCACGGAGCGGCAAACCGCTCGCCCGCTGGTCGCGTGTCCGGTCTGTTCGTCGCCCCTGGCTCCGATCCACAATCGTACGTTGACCGGCGACACCGTGGTGCTGGGCCAGAGGTGTACGCGGTGCGACTACTGGACCCACGGAGTGCGGCGGGTGCCCGTGCGCTACCTGTTCACCGAGGCCGGCATCGACGGCCGACCGAAGCGGAGCGACCGGGCGCGCGCGATGGGCTTCGGAAGCGACTAAGGCGGAACGTACGGCGACACCGGCTTCCCCGGAGGGCGTTCTCCCTTTCGCGGAGCGGCGATGTAGAGGACGACCGCGGCTGCCGCCGCACCGAGGACGACTCCCAGAAACACGCCGGAACCAAAGTTGTCGCTCGGCGAAGTGATCCCACCGGAGGATGCCGCGATCGACGCGACCACCACGGTGAGGTTGGTGCTGACCCTCGCGCCTACATCGTCCGTAAGGACGACGTTCACAGTGTAGTTGTCCGCCGCAGCGTAGCTGTGAGATACCGATAGGCCGGCAGCGTACGACCCGTCCCCGAAGGACCAGGTGAGGGAATAAGGTGGCGTCCCTCCGGTGACTTTTGAAGTGAAACTGACCGCTGTCCCGGGACTGGCAGGGGATGCGGCAGAGACATTTCCCGCCGAGAAGGTGCCCGACAGGGCGGGATGGACCGTGATGTTGACAGTACGGTTCGCCGACACGCCGAGCTGGTCCGTGCTTTGGAATGTCACCGTGTAGTACCCGACCTGCGTCCAAGTGTGCGTTGCGTTCGATGCGGTCGACTCGGTGCCGTCCCCGAACTTCCAGAGATCCGACCTCTCGCCTACCCCTCCGGTCACGACTGGGGTCAGATTCACGGGGAAGTCTACGTCGGTCTGATTCCCCGGCAGCATTGTGATCGATGCTTCAGGGCGGGGGATCACCGTGATGGCGACGGTCGAGCTGTTCGACGCGCCCGTGGAATCTTCCACAGAAACGGAGATTGAGTAGGCCCCCGGCGTCAGGTAGGAATGGGACGAGTT
>DASPTO010000032.1:0-2300 GCA_035623375.1 Thermoplasmata archaeon | reverse complement strand
CTACTTCAAGGTCGCCTACGACTGGATCGGTCTGAAGGGAGTCTACACGATCTCCCGGGTCGCCGACTTCTTCGACCGATTCGTGATCGACGGGACGGTCCACGGGTTCGAGCGCGCGTTCGCGTTCGCGAGCGACCGGCTTCGTAGGATGCAGTCGGGGGTCGTCTCGGACTACGCCGCGTACGTCGTCGCGGGCCTCATCGCCCTGTTTGTCCTTTTGCTGATCATCGCCCCGTACCTCGTCGCACGGATCGGAGGGGGATAGGACGATGACGCTCCCCCTGCTTTCGATCATCATCGCATCCCTCGCGGTCGGGACGGTCGGCACGTTCCTCGCGGGAAAGTGGGCGCGCTGGGCCGCGCTCGGCACGACCGTCGTATTCCTCGCCGAGGTCGGCCTCCTCTTCCTCGCCTATCCGGGCTGGCCGGGCTACAACAGCGCGCTCGTGCCGGGGTTCGCGAACGGGGAGACCTACAGCTGGATCTCGCTCGCGTGGCTCCATATCAACTACTCGGTCGGAGTCGACGGGATCTCCCTCGTCCTCATTCTTCTCACTGCGGTGCTCCAGCTCGCGACCGTCCTCTACTCGTGGGAGGAGACGAAGCGGCCGGCTGCGTACTTCGGCCTCGTCCTTCTGACCTGCCTCGGCTGCTTCGGCGTCTTCGTCGCGCTCGACGTGCTTCTCTTCTTCCTCTTCTGGGAGGCGGTCCTCGTCCCGATGTTCTTCCTCATCGGATACTGGGGCGGCCCGCAACGCCGGTACGCCGCTCTGAAGTTCTTCATCTACACCCACGTCGCGTCGATCGTGATGCTGGTGGGCCTCCTCGCGATGGCCTTCTACTCCGGGGCGAGCTCCTTCGACTTCTCTTCCATCTACGCCTCCGCCCGCGGGCTCTCGACAGGGATCCAGACGTTCCTGTTCCTCGCGCTCTTCTTCGGCTTCGGGGTCAAGTTCCCGATCGTCCCGTTCCACACGTGGCTCCCCGACGCGCACGTCGAGGCGCCGACCGGAGGGAGCGTTCTCCTCGCGGGACTCCTTCTGAAGCTCGGCGGCTACGGTCTCATCCGCTGGGCGGTCGAGCTCTTGCCGAACGGGTTCCACACCGTCCAGCCGCTCCTCTACGTGGTGGCGTTCGCCTCGATCATCTGGGGCTCGGTCGTCTCGCTCGCGCAGCGGGACATGAAGCGACTGGTCGCATTCTCCTCGATCAACCACATGGGCATCGTTCTGCTCGGCATCGCCCTCGGGTCGTCGCTCGGGCTCACCGCCGCGGTCCTTCTGATGTTCGCCCACGGGATCGTGAGCGCACTTCTCTTCATGACCGCAGGAAGCGTCCACCACACGTTCGGGACGCGGGACATCCCCGAGGTCGGCGGAATCACGCCGACGACGCCGACCCTGTCGACGCTCATCATGGTGGGCTCGCTCGCCTCGCTCGGCCTCCCCGCGCTCATCAGCTTCCCGGCGGAGTTCCTCGCACTGATCGCCACCTGGAACGGGCTCGCCTACTGGGTGTTCATCCCGCTCATCATCCTGGTCGTCACCGCGGGATTCTACATCTGGATGATGCAGCGGATGCTCTTCGGTCCTCCCAAAGGGATCCCATCCACCGCCCACGACGTTCCGTGGTACGAGGGGGCGAGCATGGCGATGCTCGTCGTCCTCATCGTCCTCTTCGGGGTCCTTCCGGGCCTCCTCGTGAACGTGATCCTGAGCTCGCCGATCCACGGCTTCCCGGGGACGTAGGACGATGGTCGACCTCTCCTCCTTCGCCGGACCGTTCCTCCCCGAGATCCTCCTCCTGACCGGGACGCTTCTCGTCTTCTTGCTGGACGTGGTCGGAGTCCGTCGGATCGAGGTCACGGGCTCGGTCGCGGTCGCCGTGACCTCGCTCGCCCTCCTCTTCGTGGTGGCGGACCTCGGATTCGCTCCGGTCGCGTTCCTCGCGACCGTTCCGTCGGGCCAGGTCGACCAGTTCGTTCCGGGGGCGACGCCCCTCTACTCGTTCACTTCGCTCGGGTTCGTCTTCCAGACGATCTTCCTGATCGCCGCTCTCCTCGTCTCGCTCGCCTCGATGAGCCGACCGAGCAACGAACGGGGCGCCCCGATCTTCTACGGCCTCCTTCTCCTCGCCACGCTCGGGATGCTCCTCGTGGCGATCTCGTCCGACCTCATCTTCCTCCTCCTCTCGATCGAGCTCACGAGCCTCTCGACGTACCTCCTGGTCGGCTACACGCGCCGGGACGCACGGTCGCTCGAGGCCGCGATGAAGTTCTACATCATCGGGGCCCTCTCGAC
>DASPTO010000031.1:0-10502 GCA_035623375.1 Thermoplasmata archaeon | reverse complement strand
TGGGGACGCTCCTCTTCCACGGGATTGCGGTCCGGGCCGGCAAGCCGACCTTAGCAGCCCGCTGCGGCCGAAAACTGGTCGTCGGAATGCCGGGGCATCCTACCTCCTGCCTTGTGAACATGTACTGGCTCGTGCTCCCCGTTCTGCGGCGACTCGGCCATCGTCCCGGGCCCGGTTGGACCGACGGTTGGGCCACGCTCGGAAGCGACGCGGTCGCGCCGTCTCCGGGACTAGCGACGGTCGTGCCGCTTCGTTTCGAGAACGGGCTCGCCTACACTACCTACCGGGGCTCGTCCGTGATCACGAGCCTTTCGGGCGCAACGGCGTTCGCGATGCTTCCTCCGGGTCGGCGGGTCGTCCACCGCGGCGAGCGGATTCGCGTCCATCACCTCGACCCTCCGCTCGGTCCTTCCCTCGGGGACTCCGGGTCCGGGAACAAGCGTTAAGCGCGGATCCGCCTCAACACGACGTGGGGCGGAGAAACCTCGCTCTCGCGATCCTTTCCATCGAGGGGACGAACTGCGACGACGAGCTCCGCGAGGCGTTCGCAAAGCTCGGCGCTCGACCGGAGATCGTCCATCTGAAGCAGCTCGAAGGGCGGGAGGTAGTCCCCGAGGCCCGTCGACATCTCTCCGACTACCAGGCCCTGTTCATTCCGGGTGGGTTCTCCGCGGGCGACTATGTGCGAGCGGGAGCCATCTTCGCAGCTCGGATGCGGGCTGCGATCGGCCCGGAGCTCGAAGAGTTCGTCCGAAGCGGTCGAGTGGTCGGTGGGATCTGTAACGGGTTCCAAGTCCTGACGGAGCTCGGGTTGCTCCCGGGCCGGCCGGGAGGGCGTCTCGGGACCCCGGACGCAGCGCTGATGACAAACGACTCGGGGCATTTCGAGTGCCGACCGACGTTCGTCGCCTGGGAGGGCGGGACGTTCCCGGCCCTCCAAGGTCTGCCGAAGGGGACCCGGTTCCTCTTCCCCTCGGCACATGCCGAGGGAAAGTTGGTGCTCGGGAGCGACGCCCTTCGTCGCTCGATCCAAGAGAACGGTCAGGTCTTGTTTCGGTGGGTCTCTCCCGACGGTTCGCCGGCCCGCTACCCCTGGAACCCGAATGGGTCGGAGGAGAACATCGCCGGCCTTACCAGCGTCGAGGGGAACGTCTTTGGGCTGATGCCCCATCCCGAGCGTTCGTTCTTCCGCGCGCAGTCTCCCGACTGGACCCGCTCCGGGTCCGAGGCCGGGTTCGGGGACGGTCACCGGTTCTTGGACGCTGTGCTCACGTACGCAGAGCGGCACACCTAACGGCGGCTCCGCGCGAACCGCCAGACCGCAAGCCGCTCTCCTTCGAAGTCTCGAGAATGGACCTCCTCGACCGTTCCTCCGCTGCGTACCCACCCCGACCGAATCCGGTCGAGCCCCTTCGGATGCTGCAGCGAAGAGACGACGACGAAGGCCTCTCCTCGAGCCGTGAGATGATCGGCAAGCCCGTCCACGAGGCGCGCGGTGACGCGGCAGCCGTCGGGCCCCCCATCGAGCGCAAGGTTGTGCCACCGGTCGGGGTCCCTCTCTTCGGGCCGCGTGGGAAGGTACGGGGGGTTCGCGAGCACTCGGTCGAATCGTCCGAGTCCATGGGCGAGGTCGGTCCGAACGACGGAGAGCTCGAGACCGTCCGCCCGTGCTTTCGATACGAGGCGACGAAGCGCGTGCGGGTTGAGGTCGGTCGCGACCACGCGCGCCCCGCATCGGGCTGCGACCAGCGATGCCTCGCCGGAACCTGCTCCGACCTCGAGGAAGAGGGTTCCCCGGGGGACGACCGCGAACTTCGCGAGAAGGAGGGAATCCTCTCGCGGAGGGTAGACGGGCAGCGCCTCGCCCGAGGGATGCGTGCCGGCGGGACCTACGGAAGGTGATGGGGACCCCGCGCGATGTCTTCTTATTGGCTCCAAGCGTACAACATACACTAACGGTATAATTGGCAATGCCTCGTCGACTTTCTCCCCCGGTCAAGATCGGAATCACGGGTCTCCCGGGTTCGGGCAAGACGCAGACGCTCCTTCGGATCATCGAACTCCTGGAGGAGGAGGGCGTCAAGGTCGGCGGGATGGTGACCGAGCCGATCGTCGAGAAGCAACGCCGCACGGGCTTCCAGATCGTCGACTGGATGACGAAGGAGCACGAGGTCTTCGCCCACGAGGGGATGAAGTCGCGCGTGCGCTCAGGCCGCTACGGAGTCAACGTCGCGGCGCTCGAGGGGCTGGGCGCGCGTGCCCTCGCCGAGGCCCGCGAATCGGCCGACGTGATCGTGATCGACGAGGTCGGCAAGATGGAGGTCGAGAGCGAGGCGTTCACGAAGAGCGTCATCGACACGCTCGACTCCCGGAAGTCGATCGTCATGACCCTCCACAAGAAGTCCCGGAACCCTCTTCTTCAGGACATCCGTCGGAGGGACGAACTACGCCTGCTCGAAGTGACCCCGGTGAACAAGAACCTCCTCGCGTTCAAGATCGTCTACCTCATCACCGGTCGGGCCCACTGACCCTCTCTCAGGAAGGGGCGACCCGCCTCGTCCTCCCCCGGACCGTTCCCGGGCGCGGCCCCGGACGAAAGGCCCCGGTCTTCTACAATCCGGCGATGGCCGGCGACCGCGACCTAGCGGTCGCATTCGCCCGCGCCCTCACCCCGCTCGCATCGGGGTTACGGTCGGGCTGGGAGATGACCGCCGCCACTGGCGTGCGCGGGCTCCGACTTTTGAACGAGACCGGGGCGTTCGGCTCGTTCGTCCTCTCCGAATCGAATCCCGAGGCGTTCCGCGTCCTTTCCGAGAACGCCCGCCGTCTTCCCGGGGCACGCGCGTTCGAGGGGGACGCCCGCACTCCTCCTCCCGAGACACCGTTCGACTATGTGGACCTCGACCCGTACGGGAGCCCCGCGCCGTTCGCTCGGACCGCTCTCGGGTCCGTGCGGATGGGCGGGGTCGTGGCGGTCACGGCGACCGACATGATGGTGCTCGCCGGGGCGCAGCCAGTCGCCTGCGTGCACCGGTACGACGCCCGCCCGGTGCGAGGTCGATTGGGGCCCGAGGGAGGCTTACGGGTCCTGCTTGGCTACCTCTCGCGGACCGCCGATTCCTTGGGGCGCTCCGTTCGACCTCTGCTTGCGTACTCGCGCGACCACTACGTCCGAGCCTACCTCGAGGTCGGCACGCCGTCCGGCGAGCCGGCTCCGGTGGACCGCATCGACCCCGAACGGTGGGAAGGACCCTGGGTGGGCGACCGCGGTCCGTACGGGCCCCTCTGGCTCGGGCCCCTGTTGGACGCATCCATCGTAGAGCGGCTTGAGGTCCCGAAGGACGCCGCGCGGCCCGAAGAGCTTGGTCGCTTCCTCGAGCGCCTCCGAGAAGAGGTGTCGGTCGACCGGCCGTTCTACTTCGAGGCGAACGTGCTCGCGTCCCGCCTTGGTCTCCCTGCGCCACCAAGCCTAAGGTCGATCGAGGAGGGCCTCCGGTCGCTCGGGTTCCGCTTCGCGAGGACCCACGCCCGTCCCGAAGGGTTCCGGACCGACGCTCCACGAGCGAAGGTCGAGGAGCTGCTCCGCCGTATCGGTGGACCCCGCTAGTCCCAGAAGACCCGTGTCCGCGCGTAGGCTCTCTCCGCGCGCAGGATCTCGGTGAAGAACGCGTCATCGTCCCGATAGAGCCTCATGAGAAGGCGTCGCGCCGTCTCGGGTCCGATCCCCCGACCGGCGAGCGCATACAGCGCGCGCTCGCCGTAATGCGCGACCAGCTCCGCCGAGGTGTACCCAGCACGAACGAGGGTTTCCGTCGCGGGCGGGAGAGCTCGCTCGCGTCGCACCCTTTTCCCGGCCGTCGGTTTTTCCCGGGCGCGCTTTCGCTTCGCGTAGTCGCTCAGTCGGTCGATCTCCTCCGTGCGACGCGGGGAGATCACCGCAGAGAGCGACCCGTGGCAGAGGAGGCACCGGCTGCCTCCCTCCGCCTTGTACCGCGCCGGGGTGGTGGTCCGAACGAAGCCGCAACGCAGGCAGACCAGCGTGAGCGATTCCTTCGCGAGCCTCTCCTGGACCGCCTTCAGGAGGGTCGGCGGAGGAAGGTCGGGGATCGTCCGCCACTCAAGCCGTTCGATCGGGCCATCGGAGAATGAAGACGGCGGAGTAGCAACCACTTCGATCGCGCCATCCCGGATCCGCTCGAGCACCTCGGTCGCGTGGTCGAGGTCGTATCGGTCGTGGAGAGTCTTCTCGAGAACCTCCTCGCCGAGGGGATTGGTTCGACTCGCGGCGAGCAGGGGGTCGAGCGTGCGCAGGTCGCGGGGGTCCGCAGATGCGGGGACGACCCCGAGCTTCCGAGCCACGGCGAGGAACACCCATCGGTAATCGAGGCCGGAGGGGACCAGTCGCTCCACGAGGGGGCGAAGGGTCGCGGGGTCGATGGAGAGCGCGCTCACGAGCGTGGCGGAGTCGACCGCGATCGGTAGCTCGAGCACGAACCAGGTCGGTTCTACGGCGGCAACCTCGACACGAGCACCGAGGCGAGCCGTAAGGAGACCTGCGGTCGCGAGCGAAAGGGTCTCGTTGGTCCGAGTACCGAAGCAAGCGCCGTACACTACGACCCGACCGTGAGAGGTGACCGTCACGCGTCGGTCGGTCGGGACGTTGCCCGCGGCCGCAGCGCTGGTCCGGCGCTTCTCAAGATGCTCGCGATCCTCCGCGGAGAGAGGGTAGTTCTCGAGCGAGCCCTCGCGTCGAAGCCCTCCGATCTCCTGGGCCACGTCAAAGGGGACGGGAAGGTCCTCGCCGGCCCATCGGGGCTCGCGCCCGATCTCCTGCACGGTCTCGACGAGAAGCTCGCCGTCCCGGCACTCCACGACCTTCCAGGTCCGTCCATGCAGGAGGAAGATCTCCTCGGGTTGCGCGAGGATCTGCGTCAGGACGAACCGCTCGTCCAGGGTCCCGATGAGGCGTCGTGTGCCGATGTCGCGGAGGCGGTACGTTCGCTCGTCCGGAATGAGCGAGAGCGAGGAGTAGAACCGGTCGAGGGTTCCCCGGCCGGGGACCACCCGGTCCCCGATGCGCTTCGCGAGGCCGAGACCTGCGAGATAGTCGACCAGCTCGCTCCACTCGACGTCGGAGAGGTCGGCGGTCGCTGCCGCGTGCCGCATCGGGGCGAGGAGCTCCGAGACCTCGAGACCTCCCTCCGCGCGCAGGCTCGCGACGATCTGTTGCGAGGCCGCGAGCCGGTTCCGGGTCCTCCACGCGACCCGCTCGATCAGCCCCGCGTCCGCCCGTCGAGCGAGGACCGCAGCCTCCTCGAGGTCGTCGTCGTCCAGCGACAGCACCGTTCCGTGAATGGTCCGGTCGAGGCGATGTCCCGAGCGGCCCACGCGCTGGACAAGCCTTCCGACCTGATGCGGAGAGCCGAACTGCACGACGTGGTCGACGACCCCGATGTCGATCCCGAGCTCGAGGGAGGAGGTCGCGACCAAGGCACGAAGTTTGCCGTCCCGGAACGCTCGCTCGGCTTCCTCGCGCACCTCGCGGGAGAGAGACCCGTGGTGGACGGCGATCGGAAGGTCCGGCGCGAGCTTCTGGAGCCGCGCCGCCAACCCTTCTGCGGTCGGACGGGTGTTGACGAAAACGAGGGTCGTCCGATGGGCCCGGATCTCTTCCTCGACCGCTCGGAGTCCATCGAGGAGAGTTCGGTCCGCCTTGAGCTCGCGGACGAGAGCCTCCTCGAGGGGAGGTCTCCCGCTCCCGGGCCGGCGAGCGGTGAGTTCGAGCGGACGACGCTCCCTTGCGACCCGCACCTCGACAATCCGCGGCAGAGGAGAGAGAAACCGGGCCACCTCCTCGGGATTTCCGACGGTGGCCGAAAGCCCGAGGCGACGGACCCTCCGTCCCGTGAGACGGTCCAATCGCTCGAGTGTGATGGAGAGCTGCGCCCCCCGGTCGGAGCCGACCAGTTCGTGGACCTCATCGATGACGACCGACCGGACGTTCCGGATGGACTCGCGCAGCCGTTTCCCGGTGAGGAGGAGCTGGAGAGTCTCCGGGGTCGTGAGCAGGAGGTCCGGAGGTCGTCGGGACTGCGCGGACCGCGCCGCCGTTGGGGTGTCGCCGTGACGAACCGCCGCGGTCAGCCCAACCTCCCGGACCAGTTCCAGGATCCGATGTTCGAGGTCCCGATTGAGCGCCCGCAGCGGGGTCACGTAGAGGATCGTGATCGGGGGGGTTGGGTGCGCGAGCCGGCGGGAGAGGAGGGGGAGAAGGACCGCTTCCGTCTTGCCGGTACCCGTGGGCGAGAGGAGGAGCGCATCGACTTCGGTTTCGAGGAGGGGGAAGGCCAAGCGCTGAATCTCGGTCGGTTCGGTGAGCCCTCGCGACCGAACGACGTCGGCCAGCCGGGAGTCGAGCGAGGAGAAGCCGGAAAGAGCGGTCGCCATGATTGCCCCCTAGGAGCCGGGGGGAACGGAAAGGGATGACGGACGGCTAGGGTTCCTTCGGAGGCTCGAGGTCGAGCATCCGGAGACCGTAGCTCTCGACCAGTGGACGACCGAACGACCGTCCCGGAAACGTCTCCACCAGAATCTCCTGGAGCATCCCTACGGTCGCCCGAAGGATGTGGCCCCCGACGATCGTGTGGTCTGGCCCGGCCACGGCTCCGTGCAGATGAAGGGACGGCGCCCCGTCCGCGCGCGCGATCGTCCCGTGGAGGGAAACGACCTCATGGGGAACGGTGATCTCGTGGGTCCTATATTGGGACCCATCCCAGTAGCCGAAGGTCGCGCGACGAAACATTCCGATCCCGAAGACGATCGTACCGGCCCGGATCTCCTCCAGCGTCGCGAAGGATGAGAGCGCTTCGAAGAGGTCCTGTCCGTCGTCCAGCCGGATCATCCACCGACTTCCCTCACGGACCGTCTGCATGCCGTCGTCCCCGAGCAGTCCGGCTACTAAGACAGTTTCATCCGGGGCAGCCCCGAATCGGTCTCGTGCCGGAGACGATTCCAGACGCGACAGGAAAGCATAATGGTGGGCGGACGGTAGAAGTGGGCGAGTCTCCTGGTCATGTCTCCCCCCGAAGAGACTGCGTCCGCACACGCCATCGTCTCCCGGATACGAACCGGGGGGAAGGCGGTCGTCGCTCTATCGGGGGGCGTGGATTCGTCTCTCGTGGCGGCCCTCGCGTTCGAGGCTCTCGGACCGGACGCGACGGCAATCACGTTGGATGGTCCGTCGGTCTCCCGGGCCGAAGTGGCCCGCGCTCGACAGGTCGCGGAAGCGATCGGAATTGAACACGTCGTGCTCCCGGTCGACCAGCTTTCACGGAAGGAGTACCGCGAGAACGGGTGGGACCGCTGCTATCACTGTCGTGCGGTCGAGACCTCCGTCCTACGCGAATTCGCTGACCCGCGGGGCGCCCGCCAGTACCTGGACGGCGTGCAGTCGGACGACATGAACGACGTCCGACCCGGACTTCGAGCGATGGACGAAGCCGGGTTCCGTCACCCTCTCCTGGGGGGGATGGGGTAAGGCGAAGGTCCGCGCCGAGGCGCGGCGGCGGGGGCTCCCCAACTGGGACCAGCCGTCCGACGCGTGCCTCGCCTCCCGGGTCGCCCACGGCGAGCCGGTGACCTCGGAGGTCCTCGCTCGGATCGAATCGGCCGAGAAGGCCCTCCTCCGGCGTGGATTCCGTCGCGTGCGAGTGCGCGTTCGAGGCGGCAGCGCTCGGATCGAGGTCGGTTCGGACGAGCTCCCGAGGCTCCTGTCGGAGCCGCTCGCGAGCGAAGTCGTGCAGGAGGTCGGAGAGATCGGGTTCCGGACGGTCACAATCGACCCACGAGGATACCACGGGGGGCCCGGGACCCTTCCCGTGATTCCATGAGCCGGGAGAACCTGGGCCGGGGCGAAACGACCGGACTTCCCGGCCGATTCGAGCTCGAGACCGACCTTGTGCCCCAGGGCGACCAGCCTCAGGCGATCGAAGGGATCGTCGAGCGAGTGAGCCGGGGCGAGAAGTTCGTGACGCTCCTCGGCGTCACGGGAAGCGGGAAGACCTTCACGATGGCCCATGCGGTCGCGCGCCTCCAGCGCCCGACCCTCGTGATCAGTCCCAACAAGACGCTCGCCGCGCAACTCGTCAGCGAGTTTCGTGCCCTGTTCCCGCGGAACGCGGTCGAGTACTTCGTGAGCTACTACGACTACTACCAGCCCGAGGCGTACGTCCCTCAGATCGACCTCTACATCGAGAAGGACGCGTCCATCAACGAGGAGATCGACCGGCTCCGCCACCGTGCGACCCAGGCGCTCCTGACCCGGAGGGACGTCCTCATCGTCGCTTCGGTGAGCTGCATCTACGGCCTCGGGTCGCCCGAGGACTATCGAGCGTCGGTCGTGGAGCTCTCGGTCGGTCAGGAGATTTCGCGACAGTCGCTCCTCGAGCAGCTCGTCCGGATGAAGTATGCCCGCAACGACGTCGAGCTCAAACGGGGCCGGTTCCGCGTCCGGGGCGGAACGATCGACGTGATGGGAGCGGGAGAGACGGTCCACCGGATCGTCCTCGAGGGGAGCACGATCGGAGAGATCGTCGAGCTCGACCCCGTGACCCAGGAAGAGCGCCGCTCCCTGCGAGAGCTCTCCGTCTTCCCCGCGACCCACTTCCTGACGGTCGACGAGCGGCTCCGTGGGATCCTCACGGAGATCGAGAAGGAACGGGACGCGCGGGTCAAGGAGTTCGAGTCCGAGGAGAAGATCGTCGAGGCGCAGCGGCTCAAGAGCCGGGTCGACTACGACCTCGAGATGATCCGCGAGACCGGCTACTGCTCGGGGGTCGAGAACTACAGCCGCTACTTCGCCGGGAGGAAGCCGGGCGAGCCTCCGTACACGTTGCTCGATTTCTTCCAGAAGGACTTCCTCGTCTTCATCGACGAATCTCACGTGACGATCCCGCAGCTCGAGGGGATGTACAAGGGGGACCGGAGTCGGAAGGACAACTTGGTCGAGTTCGGATGGAGGCTTCCGTCCGCGCGCGACAACCGACCCCTCAAGTTCCCGGAGTTCCTCACGCACGTTCCCCAGACCGTGTTCGTCTCCGCGACGCCCGGATCGTTCGAGCGGAAGGCGTCGAAGGGTCTGGTGGAGCAGATCATCCGCCCGACCGGCCTAGTCGACCCTCCGATCGAGATCCGACCGCTCAAGGGGCACATCGCCGACCTGATGAGCGAGCTACGGTCGTGCATCGAACGCGGGGACCGTGCGCTCGTCACGACGCTCACGAAGGCGACGAGCGAGGAGCTCGCGAACTACCTCTCGAACCAAGGGTTCCGGGTCCGCTACCTCCACTCTGAGGTCGAGACGATGAAACGAGTCGAGATCCTGCGGGACCTTCGGCTCGGGGAGTTTGACGTCCTCGTGGGGATCAACCTACTCCGGGAGGGGCTCGACCTCCCGGAGGTAAGTTTTGTCGCCATCCTCGATGCCGACAAGGAAGGATACCTTCGGAGCGAGACCTCAATCGTCCAGACGGCAGGTCGTGCGAGTCGCAACGTGGCGGGGAAGGTCGTCCTCTACGCGGACCGCGCGACCGGCTCGATGCAGCGAGCCATCGCCGAGATGGCGCGTCGGCGCCAGACGCAGGTCGACTTCAACCGGGAGCACGGGATCGTTCCCGAGACGATCCGTAAGGAGGTCCGCTCGCTCCTCGCGCCCGAGGAGGAGGCTCCCTCGGGCGAGCTCTCGACCAGCGGGCTCGGCAAGTACTGGAAGGACAAGTTCCCGCTCCTCCTCACGAACCTCGAGGAGGAGATGCGGCTCGCCGCCGAGCGCCTCGACTTCGAGGAGGCGGCCCGCATCCGAGACCGGATCAAGGAAATCCGTAGGAACGCCCCCGCGGCACGGGCTTCCCCGACGAGGTCCCGCGCGCCCGCTTAGGCAACCTCCCTTTCCTGGTAAGGAAAGACCGTTTTATCCGCATGCGGTCTTTCCGAGTCGTGGTCGGCGCACGCGCTCCCGAGAGGGTCGGGCTCGCCGGTCTTCGACGCGGCGGGACGGTCACCGAGCTTCTCTTCCTGTATGAGTGCGCCACGCTCGAACCGACGCAGCTTCGGCCGATCGCGGAGCGGCTCGGTCTCACCGTCCAGGCGGTCTCGCATTCCTACCGACAGCTGCGCCGTCGCGGCTTGGTCACGGTCCGCGACGGACGGTACCGGCCCACGGTCGAGGGGGTCGCGTGGCTTCACGAAACACTGCGTCGTCTTGCGGACGACCTTCGGGAGCGGATCGAGCGGGTTCACGTGATCCGCTCGACCCGCGCCCTCGCGCTCGAGAACCTTCCCGAGGGAGCGGTCGTCTCGCTCGAGCTTCGCAACGGGCTGCTTTCGGCCCGGCCGGGCGGCTCGGGCCCATCGCGCGGACGTGTCCTGAAAGGGGGCCGGAAAGGGTCGCTCGTCGAGGTGTCGGACCTCGAGGGGATCGTTCCGCTCATGCCCGCGCCGATCTC
>DASPTO010000030.1:0-7996 GCA_035623375.1 Thermoplasmata archaeon | reverse complement strand
GTCCGCGAGGACCTCGTACGCCTCCGAGAACTCCTTGAACTTCTCCTCGGCCGCCTTTGGATTCTCCTTGGCGACATCGGGGTGATACTGCCGGGCGAGGCGACGATAAGCAGTCCGGATCTCGTCCTCGCTCGCCGTCTTAGGCACGCCGAGGACCTCGTAGTAATCGCGCTTGGCCATGGGTTGCCACCCGGAACGGACCGTTACCGCGGTTTCCTAGGCTGCGCGCTATTAGGCTTTTCACCCCGGGGCGCGCGTCGCGTACCCCAGAGGAGAACGACCGGCGACCCCACTCGCGCTCCGAGGCGGTTGGCGGCACGACCTTCTCTCACTGCGAGCTCGATGAGGCCAAAGCTCGAGCCGAGTGCGCCAAGGATCCCCGGACGGAGCGATTCGTAGCTCGTGGTGTGTAGGACATTCCAGGCACGCGCGCCGGCGCACCGCAGCCGGAGGCTCCGGACGCGGTCGGGGACCCATTCGGACCGGATGCTGGTGATTAAGTTGCCGAATCGATCGACGTGCAGAACCTCCCCGCGAGCGCCGTTCGGAAGGCGCTCTCCCGTGGGGACCCGGTACGTCCGGAGCGAAGTCTTTGGACCGAACGAGGATGGGCGAGCCCCGTTCGCGAGACGGGCCGCTGCCGGGGCGAAAAGGTCGCGACCGTCGAAGGTGGTGCCGACCCGCGGCGGGAGCCCGAGTCGGCGGCGGTCGATCCGGTAGGCTCCGACGACCCCGAGTTCCTCCGCGAGCGGGTAGAGAACTCCATTGTCCGGCCCGACGAGGAGCGGCCCGGCTGCGGTGGAAATGACCACCGGGCTCCGGAGTCCCCCCACTCCCGGGTCGACCACCACGACGTGGACCGTTTCAGGCGGGAACGAACGCGCCATTTCGCGGAACAGGAACGCTGCCTCCGGGACCCGGTGCGCTGGGAGGTCGTGGGTCAGGTCCACGACCCGGGAGGGGTCGACCCGGCCCGCGATGAGCGCCGCCTTCATCTGGGCGGCGTACGCAGCCCCGACGTCGCTCGTGAGCGTGACGAGACGCCCGCGGCGAGACCTTGGCGGCCGCGCCACGATTCCCCGGAAGGTCGGGGTTCGCCGCCTACGACTTCATGATCGCGACCAGGAAGATCCCGATCGCGACCAGAGCGCCGATTACGGCCGCGACGATCACGAGGAGCGACTGGATGAGAAGGTCGGCGAGGGAGCCGTCCTTGGACCCGAAGTCGCCCATCGCGTAGAGGTAGCCCACGAGGAGACCGACGACGAGGCCGACCACGAGGAGCGCGACCCCGATCGTCCGGCTCTTGCCGCTCCCGAAGTAGGCCGTAAAGATCCCGGCCAGAATGAGGAAGAGACCGAAGACCAACAGCAGGACGACGAGGAAAATGTTCCATTTCGTGTAATCGACCGCCGTCGCCAACACATCGAACATTATTCTCCCACCTTTCAGAATTTGATGCCCGTGAGGGTCTTCGTGTCGATCACACCCGGCACCGACCGGATCTTATCGACCACCAGCTGACCGAGAGCGTTGAAATCCTCTGCCTCGACCTTCGCGATCAGGTCGTACTCGCCGAACAGAGGGTGCAGTTCGACGATTCCCTTGACACGCAGGAGTTCCGTGTAGACCTCGTGTTCCTTTGCGGGGGCCGTACTGATCAAGACGAATCCAATCGCCACGCCAGGACTCTCCTACGAAGGGCCGCGAGATGGTCCCCAGCTAATAAGCGTGTCGAGGAACGAGAGGGCGGGGCTGTCCGAAGGGCACGGTCGCAAACGAACGTCGCCACTCGAGTGCGGGCGGCTTAAGTAGGGACCGTTTAGCGTCCGACCAAGAATGGCACTCTCGCTCCGTACCTGGCCGGGTCGACTCCTCGCCCGACCGTGGCTTCTCGCTTTCGTTCCGATCAACGCCGCGGCGTCGGGCTTCGGGGTCGTCCTTCCGCTCCTGATCCTGATCACCCTTCATGGTACGTGGGCCGACGTTGCGCTCGCGGCGACGCTCTACAACAGTGCGGTCATCCTGATGAGCGTCCTCTGGGGCCACCTCTCGGACCGCTACCCGGTCCGGCGCACCTTCCTCGTGGTGAATTTCGCCGGGTTCGGCGTCCTCTACGCGTTGCTCGCCCTGGTCCACACGCTTCCCGAGCTCTACGCGATCTACGCGGTCATCGGCGCGGTCGCGCCGGCGGGCGCGAGCGCCTCGAACCTGCTCATCCTCGAGAAGTTCACCGATGGAGAGAGGCCGAACGCGTTCTCCTCCTACCAGGAGATGTGCATGATCGGTTCGATCGTGGGCATCCTGGTGGGGTACTTCTGGACGCTCGCCTCCGACGCTCTTCTGAGCCTACTGTTCCTGCTCGCGGCTCTCGCGCTCGTCAGCGCGGTGGCGGTCTGGTTCGGCATCAAGGAAGGACCCCGGACCCTCGGCAGCGCTCACATGGCGCGGCACCCCGAAAGCCTGCTCTCCCGGATCCGTGAAATCGCCTCCAACCGGATCTCGATCCCGTTCTTCCCGACTCGTCCGTCCCTTCGCCCCGGAGCGTGGAGCCGCTTTCGAACGTGGGCGCGCGCGGAGCTCCGCCACGAGCTTCCGCTGATCATGCTCGCTTCGTTCCTGTTCAATCTTTCGGGGAACCTCTACAACATCTCCTACACACCGTATCTCTACTCGGCCGGCCTCGCCGCGTCGTCGATCTTCCTCGTCAACCTCTCCAACAACTTCGCCCAGACTCTCCTCTTCCCGTTCACCGGCGGACTTTCGACCCGGGTCGGCCCGGACCGACTTGTCCAAAGGGCGACCTACTACCGCGCGCTCGGCTACCTCGCCACCGCGGGGTTCACCTTCATGGCGTTCAGCGAGCCCGCGGCGTTCGAGGCGAACCTCGCGGTCTACGCCGTCCTCGGTGGGGCGATCGCCGTCTACACGACGGCGAGCACGCTGATGCTCTATCGCGGGCTGGTGGGCCGGGACGCCGGGAGCCTGATCGGAATCAACACGGCTCTGGGCGGGGTCGCGGCCGTCGGCGGTGCAGCGCTGTCGGGAGTGCTCGCGATCTTCGGGAGCTTCCGGTTGGTGTTCCTCGTATCGGGGGGGCTCCTCCTCGTCTCGCTCCCTCTCTGGACCGCCGCTTCCATCGCCTACACCCGTCGGCGGTTCCGACCGACCCAGCCGAACGCCGCGCTCGCCGAGAGCGCTCCCACCCCCAAGGTCGAGGTCAGCGCCGCCGCGAACGCGCCGTAACCCGATTCGCGCGCTGAGATGTCCGGCGCGAGGGCAGCGTGGGTCCACGCACTCGTACGACCTTCATCAGCGGATAGCGGAGGTCCGCCCGGTGGCGAAGCATCGCCTCGACAGTGCTCTTCCCGTCGGCAAGCTCGACCCGTACGTCGAGCATCTCGGGGATGAGGTAGCGATAGCCGTACCGGCCCTTCCCGACCGGTCCACCGCGCTCCGGGTGGATTCGCACCCGCACGCGGCGGACGAACGGCTGGAGTCCGACCGCCTCTTCGATCGCGCGAGCGAGCGCGCCGGCGGTCCGGGCAGAGACCGGAATGCCGAGGTACTGGTGGAAGACCCCACCGAGCTTGATCCCCGCTTCGAAGAGGAGCGTCTCGCGCGAACTGAGACGCGCGGTCGGCCTGCGGGGCTGCGGACTCATGGGGCAGGCCGGTCCTTGGCCGGCAATTGGCTCACGGTAAACGGCCCCCCGATGTAATAGACCGCCACCCCCACTAGGAGGGCGACGGACGCCGCGTAGGCGAGGTTGTAGAGGAACGAACCGGTCGCGAGGTGGAACTGGAGTGGGACGAGGGCGAGGGCCGCGACGACCGCCGTAGCCGCCATCGGGATCCGGAGGGGGCTTCCCCGCCGCACCTTGGGGTACGGGACCGGTACGACCATCATCACGGAGAGGACCGCTACCCCGATGAACACACCGACCGGCTGAACGGTTTGGAATGCGGGCGTGTCGTGGAAGAGGAGTGCGACGATCAGCGCGAGCGCGCTCTCGGGCGTCGGGACGCCAAGGAAGTACGGTCGGTTGTACGCTCGCGCCGTGAAGTAGGTGAGACGCGCGAGCGCCGCGGCGAGGTAGACGACCGCGAGTCCGAGCGCGACCGGCTCCCACGGCTGCCACGTGGCAGTGTCGCCCGTGTGAACCGCGATCAGGAAGGCAGGAGCGACGCCGAACGAGACCGCGTCCGCGACCGAGTCCGCGACGCGGCCGAACCGACCTGCGGGGGAAGAGCTCCGGCGGGAAAGCACACCGTCCCATCCGTCGAACCCAATTGCGCAGGCGATGAGGAGCATCGCCCAGAGCTTGTTGCCGGCGAGAACGTAGAGGATGGCGCCGACCCCGAGGACGGCGTTCGCGAGCGTCGCGAGGTTCGCGTAGACCCGCCAGCGGTCGGTCACGGCGTCTCCCGTGCCAGGGAGCTCGTGCCGGCACGGACCCGGTCCCCGACCTTCACCACCGGAACCACCCGGTCGGAGGGAAGATGGACGTCCACGCGAGAACCGAAGACGACCATCCCGAGTCGGTCCCCCTTCGTGCCGAGCGAGCCGACCCGTACGAACGAAACGAGACGTCGCGCGAAGATCCCGGTGACCTGGACGACCTCAACCTCCCCGAGGTCGGTCGAGAGGTGGTAGTGTCGTTGGACGTTTCCCTCCGCCTCGGGTCGGTACGCGGGCCGGAATCCCTGGCCGCTCCCTTCGATGGCCGTGACACGGCCGGCGAGCGGGAATCGGTTCACGTGGACGTTCGTGACGTTCATGAAGACGGAGACCCGCCACGAGTTCCCGACCCGTTCGACCGCCCGGACCCGGCCGTCCGCGGCGGAGACGACCCCCTCCCCCGGCGATCGCTCCGGGTCACGAAAGAACAGCGCGAAGAACGCCCAGACGGCAAGTCCGGCCAGGAGTCCGACGACCCACGGGACCGTGAGGGGCACGGCGTGGATGGCCGGGAGAACCGCCAGGAAGAGGAGGAGCGCACCGGCCGCCCCGAGGTAACGGCCCGCGCCCGGCGCGAACACGCGGACTAACCGGTGAGGACGATTTCAATGTTGACGCCGTCGGGCACCTGGATCCGCATCACCTGGCGGAGCGCCCGTTCGTCGGCGTCGATGTCGATCAGTCGCTTGTGGATCCGCATCTCCCAGTGGTCGATCGTGCTCGTGCCGCCGCCGTCGGGTCCCTTGCGGACCGGCACACGGAGCTTCTTGGTCGGGAGCGGGATCGGACCTGCGATCGCGACCCCCGTCTTCTGCGAGATCTCCCGGATCTGCTTGCAGATCGAGTCGACCTTGCGGGAGTCGGTGCCGCTCAGGGAGATCCGGGCCTTCTGCGGCATCGATAGCCCCTCCCCCTTGGTCGCCCGTCCGCCCTCGAAGGGCTTACTCGCGCTTCTTGAGGTCGACGACGACCCCCGCCGCGACGGTCTGCCCCATGTCCCGGACCGCGAACCGCCCGAGCTGGGGGAACTCCTTGTACTTCTCGATGACGAGCGGGCGCTTCGGTGTGATCTTCACGACAGCGGCGTCTCCCGTCTTGAGCGTCTGGGGATTCTCCTCCGCGACCTGCCCGGTCTTCGGGTCGAGCCGCTTCAGAAGCTCCGTGAACTCGCAGGCGACCTGTGCGGTGTGGCAGTGGAAGACCGGCGTATAGCCGACCGTGATGACGCTGGGGTGGTTGAGCACCTGGATGTTCGCGGTGAAGTTCTCGACGACGGTCGGCGGGTTCGAGGCGGGTCCCGCAACTTCCCCGCGGTGGATGTCGTTCTTGTCGATCCCGCGGACGTTGAAACCGATGTTGTCGCCGGGGACGGCCTCTACGACCGCCTCGTGGTGCATCTCGATCGACTTCACTTCCCCGGACTTCCCGCCGGGCTTGAAGACGATCTTGTCTCCGACCTTGAGCGTCCCGGTCTCGACGCGGCCCACGGGGACCGTGCCGATGCCCGTGATCGTGTAGACGTCCTGGACGGGAAGGCGGAGCGGCTTCGTGGTCGGCTTCTCGGGGACCTTGAGGCTGTCGAGCGCCTGGAGGAGCGTCGGCCCCTTGAACCAGGACATGTTCGGGCTCGCCTTGTTGATGTTGTCGTCCTTGAACGCCGAGATCGGGAGGAACGTCACCTGGTCGGGGATCTTGAAGCCCACGTTCTTGAGAAGCTTCGTTAGCTCCTCCTTGACCTCGTTGTACTTCGCCTCGGAGTAGTTGACCTCCTGACGGTCCATCTTGTTGATGGCGCAGATGAGCTGAGTGACCCCGAGCGTCCTCGCGAGGAAAATGTGCTCGCGGGTCTGCTCCTGGACCCCTTCCGCAGCGGAGCAGACGAGGACGGCGGCATCGGCCTGGCTCGTCCCCGTGATCATGTTCTTGACGAAGTCCCGGTGACCGGGCGCGTCGATGATGGTGAAGTAGTACTTTTGAGTGTCAAACCGGCGGTGGGCGATGTCGATGGTGACGCCGCGCTCGCGCTCCTCCTTGAGGTCGTCCATCACCCAGGCGAACTCGAACGTCGCCTTCCCCTTCGCCTCGGCCTCTTGACGGTACTTGTCGATCTCCTCCTGGCGGATGTACCCGGTGTCGAGAAGGAGCCGGCCGACGGTCGTGGACTTTCCGTGGTCAACGTGTCCGATGAAGACGATGTTAAGGTGGGGCTTCTGCGCCATTTTCTGAAGGCTCCGGGCGCGCCCAGTTGGTCCCCCTATATAGGCGTTGTCTCACCGCACCACCGAGGGAAGCGGAACGTTCGATTTCCCTCGGTGGAGCAGGCCGACCCGAGGCGGCCGGCTCTGGTCCGCGCGCCGCCCCGGGACGTCTCGCGCGTTCGCCACTAGAGGTCCGGCATCAGGAACAGTTCGTTCCCGTCCGGGTCGCGGATCGTCGCGTACCAGCCCCAGGATTCCTTCTTCGGAGCCTCGGCGAACTCAACTCCGTTCGTCTTGAGCGCATCACACGCCCCGACGAAATCCGTTCCGGGAAGCCGCAGCGTGATCCCCGAGTTCCCGGGTTCGAGCGTCGCGTTCGGTTCGAACTCCGAGATCTGGCACAAGTGGAGGAGTCCTCCTTTCCCCTTTCGGCCCACCGCGACCCAGTGGTCCATGCTCTCGACGAGGTCGAGACCAAGCCGCTGGGTGTACCATTCGGTCGCCTTCTTCCGGTCCGAAACGATCACGGCGACGGTCGCCACATACGACTTCGGGAGGACTGGTTTCCCTCGATTCTCGCTCTTGCTCGGGTTCTTGCTCTTCGACGGCATGAATGTCCCTCGTCGCCCACCAGGCCGCTCGCACGCTTGAAGTCCCCGGGGAGGTGATGAAACAGCCCGGGCGCGTGGCGTCTTTCGGGGAAATGGTTATATCGAATAATCGATATCGCAATTTCGACTATGTGGGCATACGGGTGGGGTTCGAAGCACCGACGGGGACTCCGGGTGTGGGTTCTCCAACTTCTGGAACGAGGGCCGATGAATGGTGCGGAGGTCATGGAGCAGATGGACCGAATGACGCTGGGGTGGTGGCGACCGTCTCCCGGATCGATCTATCCGCTCCTCGACCAGTTGGTCGAGGAGAAGCTCGTCGTGAAGCGGGACGATGGACGGTACGAGCTGACCGATTCCGCCCGTCGCGGACCCGACTGGACCCGCGATTGGATCGGCCGGGGTCCCCGCACCCCGCAGGATGCGGTTTCTGAGATCGACTCCTACATCGCCTATCTCGAGGACGTTGCTCGCGGAGGTCGGACCGACCTGAAAGGAATGGGCGACCGGCTCCGCGCGGCATCGAAGCGGCTCGGAGACCTCGCGGACCGGAGCGGGGGAGCGGGACGATGAGGCTGGAGCGGTACCCCGTGGGACCGGCCGAGGCGGTCCCATTCTTCCGCGGGTTGAAGACGCGGGTCATCGCCACGGTGGCTCTCCTCGTCGGGGGCCTCTGCTGGGTGATCCTGTATCTTGCGTTCCTAGCAGGGAGATTCGCTTGGTACC